>NZ_CP053558.1 GCF_014524545.1 Exiguobacterium sp. Helios | reverse complement strand
TTTTTTGCTTGCCATTCCTCGAAGAAACGACACAACGCTTCAATCGTCAGTTGCAAAACATCTTTTTCGTTATAGCAAGGAATGATGACTCCTAATGTCGGCGTATTATCTTTTGTCGTCATGGTTTATTCTCCTATCTGTATTTTCTAGAGTAGGACTTACTTTGTATAAACGTATATCCCAGGCAGATTGCGAATCATGAAATGTTTTCTCATAATGTAGTCCGATTGCCTTCGCATTTTTAATAGGTACGGCAGATATTATATAGGCAGCACCCATTTTCTTTAATCGTATCGTGTTAATTTCTAATTGGTTAATGGTTACTTGATGATTTTTTGTGAATTCATAGTACTTTCCGAGCTCGGATGAAAACAGATAGACGCGATTCCCCCACGTATTGTAATACTGTTTAATTTGTTCACTCTTATCGAGCTCATTAGTAATCACTTGACGAAAATCTGATTTATAGCTTAAAGGATAAAAATTGACATAGCCGTCGATGGTCCGTATTCCATTGTACTGAGCAACGGCGGGATGTAAACCAATCGAAGCGACTTGGTAGTCGGATGTCGGTTGGTCAATATATCGTTTAATTTTCGTAAATTGAGATGTGGCATAAAAGCTTGCATAAGATGGATGGTGTCGGTAAAGATATTCTGGATTCCATGTCAGCAGTACGAGAGTTTGAGCTGCTAGTAAACATATGATCAATTTCCGACTGCCTTTCTGCCACAACCATTCCAGTACTAAGAAAAACAGACCATACCAAAGCATCGGTTGAAGGAAATGGAACCGCGAAAAATTAAAAGATCGCATTAATGAGGCGTGCTGTTTTAATGGATTCCATCCGCTGTAAAACCAAAATGCGTACCAAAGCGACAATCCGATCAAGAGCCAAGATATTTTACGAATTTGTCGAGCTGTACTCTTTTTCCGTCTAAGAACGAGCAACAGCACGATCATTGAAATGATAAAAATGACGGGGGATTGAACAGCACGATCATGCGTATGTCCAACATACAAGTTTTTAAAAAACAACTGAATCGTTTCCCAAAAACCGTTGTGGCCAGTATCAAAGTCATTTCGACTCGAAGGTGTTTCTTCCCATAGCATGGAATAAACGAGACGATACTCAATCGCAAGATAGAGGAGGACCTGTACTCCGTAAGCCAGCCAAAATCGACCATGGAAGGTTCGTCCACGAATCTCCTTGATTGCATGATAGATAGCAAGGGTTGCTAGGAAAAAGACAATACCTAAAACGAAGCTCGAATAGAACGGCATAAGTAAAAGAGTAAAATAGCTTGATTTTAGTTTTTTTCTATGCCAAATGTTCCAATATGCCCACAAGAGTAGTGGCATCCCGAGCGTACTCAGCATTCCTGACGGCCAGAATGGAGTCCATGAGAATAGAATAGCGACCCATAAGACATATTTTTGTGGTATTCTCTCTTTCGCATAGTCACGCAGTAACAAGTACATACCTAAAAATGCAAAGATACGGACCAACAATTGACTAATCACATACGCTGTATAGGGTGTAAACCATTGATATAACCATAAAATGCCGGTGAATTCACTGACGAAAGCATTCCTCGACACAACGCCGTTTAATAAACTCGGCACATGAGCCTGTAGACTAGCGTAAACGCTATGGGTGTCGACCAGTGTCTTATACCATACAATGTTTGAATCAAGATTATCATGAATTCGAACATGCGCATGCTCTCCGAGTAAAATCATCGGTAGAACATACAATCCAGCCAGTAGTATCCCTAAAAAAATGTATGTTCTCTCCTTCATACCTTCGCTCCCTTGGAATTAAAATATTCTCAATACCTTCTTTATCACACTTTTTTACACTTCTTTTATTGATAATAATTATTTTTAAAGATATCTTCCTTTTAAATGAAAATCACATCGACTAAGTTGATATTATAGTATAACTTATACAATAAATGGACATTCCTATAAGAATCACACAAAATGCGATGTTTTTTGCAGTGGATTTATTGAAAAAACTCATCTAATACAACCTCTAGTAATTAAAAATGTTCAAAATTTCGACGGTATACATTCTTTCGAGTGAAAGCCATATTCTTTTACATTTTGTTGAATCTAAATAATTTCTAAAGGTCAGACAGTTTCGCGGGAAGTTTTTCACTAGTGGAATGCATTTCGAAATGTGATCCTACTGAGGGAAATGGCAAGGGCAATCTGGAGGGAAAGTCAAAGGCAGAGAAAATTCAGAAATAGAAACGGCTTTTGTTTATGCTCTTGTCGCCTATAAAAATCTGGGTGTAAAGAAACAGGTTGAATTGCTAGTCACACTATCGAACGGATGAGTGATCTCGTCCCAATTGATTATATTCTATTTTCATTAATATATTTTTAGAAACTTTTTATAAAGATCATTTTTCACCTTACAGAGCGATTCAAATCATACAGATGAAGTCAAAAAATTAACTTTCTTAGCAAACGCTGGACAAATAAATTGAAATATCTGTGAGAACCGATATTACAAGTTAGTTGGAACGCTTGTTTTTGAAGAACTAGATTAATAAATTCATAAAATAAAAGGTGTTTACATTTCGACGTCGAAATATAAACACCTTTTATTTAGTAGTTGGATCGATGTCTAATCGTTTTAAAATTAAAAAGTGAAGAAAATATGCATGCTTGAAAATCGTTTCATACTATCTAAACCTAAAATACTTAAAATCAAAATTTTTCTTCTTTTTAATAAGCTAATTTGTATAGAATTGAACAAATAAATAATTTTTGCATCATATAATATTCTTTTGATTTTTAGAAGTACGTAGTCAAAATAAGGTAGATTATTACACACAAACTAATATAATTGAAAATCTGCTCATTTGCCCATTAAAGATTCGACCAAAAATACTTTCTCTTCTCGAATCTTTATCCGCCTTATTATGCTAATTAAAATAATCTCGTTTTATGTAAATACGATAACTAAAAATCACATATACTTCGATAACTAAATCTTTTCACGGTTTTCTTTTATTCATTAATCCTCATTGAATATATCTCATAAAGCAGCACTGAGTTAAATCTTCATAAAAAAAATTATTAGTACCTAATACTAATAACAAGTGATAAAATAATAGGAATACATACTATTACTTATTAGGAGAGTGCATGATGACTACATCTAAAGCGCGTATCACTGCTATTGGCTCGTATGTTCCTACCAATAAATTAACTAATCATGATCTAGAAAATTTGGTTGAGACAAATGATGAATGGATTGTACAACGTACTGGTATCAAGGAAAGAAGAGTAGCAGATAGTAATGAGTACACAAGTGATTTAGCATACAAAGCTGTACTGAACATGACTGAACGCTATAATAAGACAATTGATGATGTTGACATTATTATTGTATGTACCATGACACCTGATTTTACAACACCAAGTGTAGCTTCTTTGGTTCAAGCAAAATTGGGTATAAAAAATTCTGGCGCAATTGATGTAAATGCTGCATGTGCTGGTTTTGCATACGGATTGCATCTAGCAAATGCTTTAATTAGTTCCGGATTACATCAGAAAATAATTGTTATTGGTGCAGAAACAATTTCTAAAATCATTGATTATACTGATAGAAACACTTGTATATTATTCGGTGATGGTAGTGGCGCAACTCTTGTAGAATTTGATGAGAGACATCCTAGTTTTCTTTCTTTTCATCTAAATTCAGAAGGGGAGAAAGGACGTAGCTTATATTGTTCCAATCTTTCTAAAAGTATTCTTGGAGAGGCGATAGTAGATAATAATAAGATTGTTCAGAATGGTCGTGAAGTTTATAAGTGGGCTGTTAGCAGTGTTCCAAGAGGGATACAAAATGTTCTCGATAACGCCTCTATGTCTCTTGACCAAGTTAATTGGTTTATTCCTCATAGTGCCAATCTCAGAATGATTCAATCCATATGTGAAAAAAGTGGATTTCCTATTGAACAAACATTGTATAGTTTAATCGACTATGGAAATACTTCGGCAGCAACTATACCTTTGTCTCTTGATAAAGGTATCAGTGAAGGAAAAATTAAATCAGGAGATAATCTGCTTTTATATGGATTTGGTGGAGGATTAACACAAGCTGGATTATTGATTACTTGGAATGTCTAAAACATTGATGAACTATCTTTAAACGATAAAGTTTATATCAAGCAAGATTACGTATTTTACAATGTGAGGAGTGAGTTTAGCCTCACCCTTCTATTTTTATGTCGTATTAGTAAAAACAGCATAAAAACCAAATAGAAACGTACAGAGGATGATCCGCTCAAAGATAAAAGATGTACGTATGTACACCGACAATAATTTTACTACTTCTTCTATGACCACTTCCTCAATAACCAGCACCTCTCACGAAACAACATAAAACGATGCGAAGCTGGCCGCAGTGGATTCGTCCACTGTGGGTTTCTTTCCTCACTAGGATTTGGTGCAAATTCATTTCCTATTTGCTTGTACATTCTTCAAAGAAAAATAGATCCGTTTTTTGCCCATGTTTTACGCGCGGACAGAATGAAAATGTCCCACCCGTCTATGATGAATGATGCATTGAAGGCAATCCTTGAGCTTTTGAGCTGACATAATTGTCTCCTTCCTCCAACAACGATATGGTCAAGCAATTTGATACCAATGATGCATTCGACTTCCTCCAAGCGTTCCGTCACCTCGATGTTCTCGAAAGTATGGCTTCGGATCTCCGTTCGGATGCTGATAGCTGACGATGAGCAACGTGGCACTATTGAGGATGCAGTACAATACGTACCGTCCTGTTGACTTAAACGCAGCGAGCGTGCAAGACGAGCATTCGAAAAAACTTTTCTCACTCCTGGCATAGAGTGATGAATTATACTAAAAAATAAACGAATCCCACAACCGGGATTCGTCTATTTTTGTTTCAATGATGTGTTGCCAAAGGCTTTTGATTTTTCACATATCAGATTCGAGCTGTACAATGACATGACTCAAATCCGATACCTCTTCCTTCTCATTGAATAACGCAATCGCCTGCTCATGTGTCATGATGTCTTCGGCTGAATAGCTCGTCAAGATTTCAGCCAATAGCTCCGCATATGAATCTAGTTCGTCTTCATCATTTGAGTCTTGAACACGTTGACGTAATTCGTTGACCAATCCTTCAATATCTTCGAGTCGCGTCAACCACATGCGATAAGCCACGAGTCGCTCGTCCTCGTTATCCCCTGCGATAGTTTCTCTAATCTCATCCATCGTCGGATAGTCGGCAAATACATCATCGCGTGATAATTCAACTTCACCTTTTCGTCTAACAAGATTTTCAAGGAGTTGGTCGAAGTTTTCCGCTACGAGATTTATTGTCACATCCGAAATATCCAGACACCAAATTTGTGGTTCATTAGGATTGTCGTTGAAATCGAAGTACCAGAGATAACTACCTTCGCCCTCGCCGAACATCATCATTTTTCCTGTTAATCCCCATTCGTTCAACGTGGACACGCCATTTTCAAATTCCTCGATCGTTAACGGGTTGAAGCGATACAAAGGTAGATGAAGACCATCTTCTTCATCAGACCATGTATTTTCGAAATCAACGTTCACTGAATCGAATACAAGATCCCCACCATTCTGTTCATCTAGGATTTCGATATATTTTTTAGGGAGACGAGCGCCCAATTCTTTTTCGATTCGTTTTACTTCTTCTTTATTTAGCGATAAAGCAACCTCATCTTCTAACAATTCATCCCAAAACCTCATTAAAGCACCTCTTTAACTACATTTTTTTATATTTATATATCCTTATAATATTATACGCAATACTCATCTTGAATTTGGAACGTTTGAGACTACAAACATATTCACAGCAAACGATTTGCTCGCAACAGAAGGTAATGAGTGTAAAGAAATCGTCGATGTCGAATTAGCGCGGTCTGTTGGTCCGCGTCATTGCGAAAAATATCGTCCTTCAGAATGATGTGACAGAAGACGTCACGATTGACGGGTGCTATTATGCCGATGAAGTGAAAAATGATCCCTGTAGCATATGCAGGAATCATCTCTTGAAGAAACGTAATATTTTCACATACGTTACATACACAGGTACAGATTGTACTACCAACGTCACTTTTACTTACTTGCGATAACTCAACCTGTCAAGATTAAAAGGTGAAAATAAATTCCATTTCTGATAATTGGAATAACACGCTTGGGGAACGCAACCACAATAAAATGTCGCATTGATTCACCCATACAATCGATTAATTTTCCGTCACAAATTAAGCTTAAGAAAATCTTACAAAAGAGCAAATAGATTTACTTCATATAGTTCAAGAAGATTGCACGATTACTTGGTTAGTAAACTAGTCCCTCACCATTTATTATTCCTAACATAAGTGCAAGTCGAGATATTCGTAAGTCAGGTATTCAATACACAAAAGTCAGAAGAAGTAAGTCTCGGCAAATTGTTTTATCTCATCACCTAAAATAGCGAGACGCTTTTCGATTTCTTTCCGATGTCCGTATCGAATGATATCCTCTGACGTCAATGTTCTAATCAACAAGCAATGATGTTGGTAAGCCGTTTCGAGCAATTGAAGGTACTGCTCACCTCTGACTTCTTGAGAAACAGCTAGATCACCATCACTATATCCCTCAAGAAATCCTGTAGCTATAGCCTTTAGAATATCCTCACATTTCTCAAACTGGTGTTTTTTATAGCGTGGGGTCTTTGCTAACATTCTAAATAAAGTCTCGTACAAGTTCATGAAATTACCGGCCATCTCACGAGGTTCATAGACAATCGGGTATGGATCAATCAGGCAGACGCTGTCCCCTCTCAACAAAATGTTTTCAGGCGAGACGTCTTGATTGACTAATCTTGCCGAAACGATTCGGCGATTTCGATTCGTAGTCACTATTTGAAGTGCATGTTCCACCCTATTGTCTTGAAACATCGGATACGCGTTAACTAGTTTTTGATAATTATGGACGTGATTTAGACTTTTTTCTTGAAAAAACGTCTGAAATTCCTCGTTTATAGTTCCATGGAGTCCTTTATTTTCTGTCCATGCTAAACGACCAAATCCCTCAATTTCAGGCGTAAGACTTTCCATTTTTCGATAGATGGCTCCAATTTGTCTACCTACACGCAACGCATCGAATAGCGACATTTCTCTTAAAAGCAATGATTTTCCGCCAAATGACTCCAACGTATACGTGAGTTCAGGCGTAACATGAAATTTAAAAAACTCTGGTGCACCACCTGGGACCATTTTATTCACGGATTCGTAATACCATTTTGTTGCAGAATATTCTGCAGTTAATGCGTCTCGATCGAATGGAACTGGCTTTCCGTAAGCAATTTTTTTGGGGATTCGAAGCACCAACTCTTCATCCTCTCTCGTCACTTTCCATGCCAGGTGCCATGCTCCTTCCCCAACCATGATGGGCAAAGAGACACCCGCATGATTCATTGCTTCGAGCAAAAATTCTTCTATTGGTGTTTCTTTTCTTATCATTAAATGACCTCCATCGTTTTAAGGTACCGATTATCATTTTACTATAATCAAGCTTGTTATTTATCTAATCAATTCTACATAGTCAATCGGTTCACTAAAGCTAACCCTTTTGATAGGAACGTTTACAAAGTAGAAAGAATTAAAAAGAGGAGCAATCACACCAACTTGTCCTTCAATCCGAAGCGACAAGAGAGTATCATACACATCGAATGGAGATAGATGTAATACTTTTCTTACAAGATATAGTGACTCTAAGTCGGCAATGAAGTGATTATCGCTATTTCTTTCTTATAAATAGTCGATAAGATTGAAATGATATTGAAAGCATGGATTAAAAATCAGGAAATCGAGGTACATAAAAAGAACTAATGTTCTTTTTATGTAAAGGAGTGACTTTGTACGTTATGAAGACCGGGGCAATAAGAAATGGATGCCTTTTTTGATGCCAGACCACAAGTTAATGCTGAAACGATCCTATCAAGACGTTCATCATTTCCAGTTCGATGATACGGAAGAATCCATCTACGGGACCATAGAGAATGCACTGAACGATGCCATATTCAGCGGAGATATCGTTACTGTAACAGCGATGAAAGGTCCCTTGACTTATCGTTTCGATGCCTTCATCGAGAAGCTCGACTATGTGCGAGAAGAGGTTCATCTCGTGAAACGAAACCTTAACGTCGAGATTGTTCCGTTCAAGCAAATTTTAAGCGTCCATCTCTCGGAATGAAGAAAAAATAGTTATGGTTTGCAGTCGATAAGTATAGTCAAGTTAACACTGATAAGGACCATGTTCATCTCATTTTTTCTACTAAGAGACTTTTATCCTGACTCATCGAATTCATCTGCATATATACTAGAATTCGAAATTGTATTACAATGTATTACAAAGGAGATGATAAGTATGAGTACCATTTCTGTACGACTCGATGATCAGGATACACGCCTCATCAAGGAATATGCGAAGGCGAAGAACATCACGATTTCTACACTCGTACGCGATGCCGTCCTCGATCGGATTGAAGACGAAATCGATTTGCAACTCTATCATGATTCCATGGCAGCGCACCGTAAAAAATCAGAAGCAATCTCGTTTGACGACATGATGAAGGACCTTGATTTAGAATGAAGGCATACACCATAGAGTTTGAGCGCGAGGCTCAAAAGACACTTAAGAAGATTGATTCCCAACAAACGCGGATTATCATGTCCTGGATCAAGAAGAACCTGGTCGGGACGGATGACCCGCATCGTCATGGAAAGGGACTCGTCTCGAATCGTTCGGGTGAATGGCATTATCGTATTGGCGACTATCGCCTGATTGCTGACATCCAAGATGAGAAAGTCGTGATTTTGATTCTCGAGATTGGACATCGACGGGATATCTACAAATAAGATGGAGAAGACTTATGTATAAGTAACTATATGAGTCTTCTTTTTTGTATTTTAGACGACCATTATTGATCACTTATTCATAGACCCTATTTTAAATAACTCTTAAATGCTCTTACTCGTTTTCTCATTCATCCTAAGTCAATAAACTCATCCTTTTATCAATGTATACTGATCTTTCGAGAATATGAAAAAACATAAAAGAAATAGAGTGTAAACATTTCGATGTCGAAACGTTTACACTCTTTCGCTTATCATTTAAATTCGAAGTGCATCTATCTTCACAAAAAATTCTGATGAATTCTTTCGAGTCTGTATCAAGCACTTAAAACATCTTTTATTGATTGGAAGTCCTAAATCATACTATGACTAACGGATTTCAGTTCTTGTTCTCTTCTAGGATTTCAATCAATTGATTTATCGTCAATACCTCATCCTTTTTTCGATGAATCATTCTATGGCAATTAGCACAGAGCGGGACTAAATCGGTTCTAGGGTTGATTTCGGTAGGTTCACTAAGTTCGCTCAGTTGCTGGATATGGTGGATTTCGATATATTCTCTTCCGCGTTCTCCATAAACGGCTTTAAAATCAAAGTTACATGCCTTACAGATGACACCATGTTCCTTGATTGCCAACAATCTATTTTTTAGTTTTCGTTCGTAGCTTTTGACATATCGATACTTAATCCCTCCTTCGACCAAACCCCCTTCTTCTACTTCTTCCGATTCAATATCTAACCCCACGACATCCTCTAGTCTTTGCAACTCATAGTTTCGGTTCAACAATTCAATGGCAATCTTAAAATCTTGATGATTATTCCCAAGGTTGGAAATGACGTCAACTATGTCCTGACCACCAAAAAGACCTCTGTAATCGGCCTTCATTCCTAGATAGTAAAGAATGTTTGCTGAATCTCGACCTTTAGTATTACCACTTGTTATGCCTAGAACGTTTATGTCTAACCATCTATGCGTCCTATTGTTGATTAAGTGTTCATACAATACTCTAGCCTTTATGTCATCGGAATACTTTTTAAACTCTCTATCCCTGCCGTTGGGCTTGAGTTCTGGTAGTTCACGGCTGAATTCATTAATCATTCTGAGGCTTCACTCCATCAATTCATCCTGATAAGGTCATCGTCCATATTCAGGATGTAGATTTTAAATTTTAGGATTCACATCTTGTTTTAAAATCATTTTGCTCATCTACTTGCTTTATCAGTCCTATCTAATTGATGGGAAGTGGCTCACATTATTATATTGAAACCTTCTTTCGTTTGTGCAATCGAATCCTGACTTAGACGCTTTTGATACTTCCCACCAATTAAAGAAGTCTTTTCTTTATTGGATTATACTTCAGTTTTCTGAGGAAGGTCTTTCAAAAGTATCTACTTTTCTAATGATTTTTCTTATAGCTGGAAGAGAATGTTCTAAATCAATCCAAATTTTCAAGTCATGATCAAAGTACATTTTTTCTTCTCTCATTCGTTCTATCGAGTTTTTTTCATCGAAATCTAAAACCCACTCCATGTTATTTCTATTCAACTCCGATTCACTCGTCCCCACTTCCTCTTCTAGCGCTACATTAGATAAGGACCTGATACTATTATGTTCTTCGCTATTCTCCCCGAATCTCATTTTCGCATCTTCAATCGTAGTTGATCCTAGTGTAAATTTCTGATTTGAATCAATATGTGATTGATAATACCACTCCCAAATGATAGTCCACTTCTGAATAAGCTTGTCTACCCAGTAATGCCCCCATTCAATATCTTTCCTATTGAAGTCAAAGCTAAATATACGATTTTCACAGTCCGAATCTATATCCATTATAACTCTTGTCCGAACTGTCCATTCTGGGTGTTCAACAAGATAGAATCCCATTTCGAACATCTCCGAAAATTCATCGAGCGATTTAATATGACCTTTTTCATCTTTAAACTTCAATTCTATAAAATCAATTTTCATTATTTTCATCTCCGTATATTTTTATTCAAAATTTTATTTTTCTTGCATTACAACCGCGGTTTCGTGTTATGTATAACGCTCGCTTTACTTTAAAATAGATTGATGTACCACCCTATGGAGAAAAGTCTCGAAATCAAATATAAACTTACTTCCGGTTTATTTTTGTATCGACCTTATTATTTTCTAGAGTTTTTAGATTTTTTTATTTTTTAACCAAATGGAGATGAAGAGGCATGCGACTTTTCATCGTACGCCTCTTCATCTCCATTCATAAAATATTTGTTTAACTTTACTATACTAACCTCATCTTGCAATTGATAATTTCCGGATTGCCTCTCCTATGTTGTCAAGAGAAGCTGGAACATCTATCCATCTATCCATCTCCGAGTCAAAATAAAGTCCTTCTTCCCGCATTTTTTCTTTATTATTTATTTCATCAAATTCTAAGATTTGATTTAGATTTTGATCCGCTTTTTTAAAATCATCGAATGGTCCTGATCCGTAATAAAAGATCAAGTCTTCTTTGGTATACCCTTCTAATTCTAAAACCTGCTCTTCCATCAATTCAAGTGGACGTATACGAGCTTTGGCGTAATCAATTATAGTCGGATAAACGTTAAATTTTATGTCATGTTCTAAGAATCTTTCTGAATACCATTCCCAAATCCATTTCCATTTACAGATGAAATACACCATGAAATTCACTTGTGACGTCTCTTCTAATTCATGAACATCATATGACCAGGTTATTGAATCATCCTCTAGTTCGATTTCAATTATAAAATCACCATTCATGGCTTCGTCTTCCACCAATTCCTCGATGCCTAAGCCGTTCATTTCAAGATACTCCAACAACGGAATAGATTGCTTCTCTTCCTCCCGAAACAGCACCATGATGTTTTTAATCACTTTAATCTTCATTTCAGAACCTCCAGAATTGATTGACAGGGTAAAACTGCTTGAGCTCAGGATTCTTATTTCCATTGAACTTAATCCCGATTCTATAAAAATTACCATCAATGAACTTTGTATAACCCTTAAATTCCATATGCCTAGTCAATATAAGTTCATTGATATCTTCGTGATTTTCTCTAATATTTTTTTTAACTAAATCAATGATTTCTTTAGTCGATGTCTTATTCGGGAAGAATGTTTGTCGATTGCCAGGTCCTAGACTTCCATCCCAATATCGCACATCGTGCCTATGAAGAATGTGTCCTAACCTTTCACTTGTCATTTCGATTGGACGAGTAGTATAGACACCTCGAATCTTCACTCTTTTTTTTCCCTTCATGTAATCTTCCGCAGCATCGTTTGCAGGCTTTTTATTTTTGTAATTCGCTTTCGAAGGCTTGATTGTCTTGCTTACTTTCTTATTGCTTTTCTTTTTGATTTTAATCTTAACTTTTTTCTGCTGTTTAATGATTTGTATAATCGCTCTTACGGCGGCAGCTCTTTGTTTTGTAGCTACTTCTTTAGGCTTTCCGAGTTCCCAAGAATCATCTTCAGCAGAGACATCAAAATCATCTTCAATCGTACGATTCCCGTCGACGTTCTCGTCTTCAAAATCTGAATCCTCTTGATTTAATTCAACGACTGTTTCGCTAGCTTCACCCTGCGCGCTCTTCGTTCGAACGATTAAGTTTGTGTCTGAATAAATCTTGACCTGCTCAGACTTCCATGTCGTAGCGTCTCCTACATCATAAACGTCATAAGACTTCCCATTGTAAACCAATATTTCTGTAGTGGTATCTTTTGCTTTATTCCATCCTAGTTCGATTGCCAGTGTCCCATCATCGTTCACTAATTCGTCTTCAATCCATACTTCTGGTTCCTCTAAAGGGATTTTAACAGAAGTTTTTTGCGAAGGCTCTCTAGATCCATCTTGATGTACAGCAGTTATACTGATTTGATAACCCGAATCTAAATCTTGATTTACACCTAATGAACTATTCACCTTTTTATATAAAGGACCTGGAGAACGTGGAAGTATCTTCCCATCATCATTCGTTCTAAACGATAGTTCACCATTCGATAGCTGTTCGTCTGTAGGGAAAATCTTTTTATTTTCCGTGGTCCAGCTCGTTTGGTTGCCAGGAACGTCAAAATAGGTAGATTCATGACCATTATAGAATAGTACTTGATACTTTATAACATCTTCTACGGGCTCCCAAGATACGTGAAGGTCACTCGTCAATGGTGTAGATACCATTACGTCTTCTGACTCTTCGTCTACTTCATTATTTTCGCTAACGACGACCTCCACTTTCGGAGCAAGCAATTTTTTGTAGGACGTGTTCGTCTCCACTACGGTGTTCTCTTTTTCAGAAATTTCGATTGCAGAAGTACTTTCCTCACTTTCTGAATCGCTAGGTCCTAAATAACGTGAAGGGTCCGTCAAATCTTTAGTTGCATCTTCTGCACGGAACGATTGAACAGTAACATAATACAACGAGGTATCCAGACTGGAATTTTTCGTGAGATCATAAAGTTTTTCGGGAGATTTCAGTAACTCATATCCCATACCTTCTGCTTCGAACGACTTACTGACGTCACTGATTGGCCATAAACCTCTAAATTTGCTACTCCAAAACGTCTCGTCTTTATCTAGCCTTGCTACAATTTGTTTGCTCGCGCCATTGTGAAGTAAAACAACATAGCCTTTAGCTTCTTCAATTGAACTCCATGTAGTGTTTAAATATCCTAAATTTTCACTGCCCTCATACTTGAATCCTTTTCCATGAAGGACTGGGTCTTTAGTTGGGAACCAAATTTTTAACGCGCTGGAAGGTAGGCTTTCTCCTTTTTCTGATTTCGCAATGATTTTCACAAAGTAATTGGTACTATTCGAATATTTTGGACCTGTCGAGCTATAAAGTGAGCGTGGATCTGTTAAAAAATCTCTTCCATCTCCATTTTTTCTAAAAAAGGCACCCGGATTAGATGACAGTTGTTGGGCTTCTGTCGGGAATACACGCTTTCCTTTACTCGACCAGCTCGTTACGTTTCCTACCGGGATGCGTTCGTATGTCTCTCCGTTGAATATCAACAAATCATATGAACTAGCACCTTCGGTCTCATCCCATTCTAGTTCGAACCATCCCTTATCGTCAGCTTTATTTGACTCTATTTTTTCTAACTGAGGCATTTCTGGATTCTCAGGGATTATGCCATCTAGCACGGGCTTGACGACTGTGGATGCTTCACTAGAACCTAGTTCGTAGTCAGCCACCACTCGAAACTGATAAGCTTTTGAGGTTGTAGTAGAATTGCTACTCGTACGATACATAGGTGAGGGGTCGACTGGCAACTCCATACCGTCTCCTTCGCGGAAGGCGACTCCTCCTGTCAATGAATCTTTATCCTTATACTGTACGGTAGTCGGCCAAATTTTCTTGTTCTTCGTGCTAAAATTCGTAGCTGTCCCTTTGTAGATTGTTCGCCATCCTTTTCCGTTGAACAATTGTAGGCGGTATCCATTTGCCTCAGTCGCTTTTGTCCAGGACAGATTGACATATCCTGTAGAGGATCCTGCTGCCGTTGGGTATGCTTCTGCTTTCAGCCCCTTCATTTGAGGATAACTGTATGAAACGACCATGTTTGACTTTTTAGCAGATTCACTTGCCGTGATTTGTTTCCAGTAGTTTTGATCATTACCATTGGCATGCAATTTGAAGCCGTAGTCATTTGAAGAACCATCTGCGATTTGTTGGATTGTTTTTTTTACGTTAAACGTAGCCCATTGTTCTCTCGCAGCTGTTGTAGAAGTAATATTGGTCGACGCCGGTTTGTTGTCCCAGTTTATTGTAGAATCTGACCAACTGGAGTTTACTTTATCGAGCCATATTCCTGTCTTAGTCGTAGGATGATAGCTCCATTTCACATATGTTTTAAGATTCGCAGATGAAATGGTAGCCCCTTTTAAGTCGTTCAATCCATCCATCTTCATGAAGGCATAGTTCGTGCCGGTTTGATTATCGTATTTTCCTACGCGAAGGACGTACTCCCCCTGTGCAGAGCTCCAAAACTTTTTGTAGTTCCCTTTCGGATCGGCACTGGTCACGAAAGCATCTTGTGCAGTACCGTTAGTGATGGTCGGATCGATGTATACCGGGTACTGAAGGTCCTCACCATTTAACCATTCCTTATTAGGAACAAGCGCAAGGCTATATCCATCATTTTCCTTGGTCAATTCGTAACGAATATCTCGACTTTCTTTAGATAAACCCGAGTTGACATCGAAGGAACTGTCACTCATCACTGGTGCGGGCATTGTGAATTCTATGCCATTATTAGTTGAATCCTTGAAAATAATGTTTCCTTCATCGTCCAATCGTGCATCAAGATCCGTATCAATTCGATAAATGAACCTTTCTATTTCTTCATTTGGCTCATTGAGAATGATATCCTCCTTTACCTCCTCATTCATCACGATGTGACGAACATCTAGTTCAGGATAGACATTCTTATAAATGATACGATTGTTTATCGTTTCAGCAGCTCGTCTCTCTATCTTTTGCAAACCATCTTTCGTTTGAACACCCTCGAACTGAAAAGTAATATTATTCTTGCTGTTCAAATCATTAATTTTCATGAAGGCTTCATCGGAAGAAATCATACGATCGAACTGGACATCGATTTTCGTGTTCTTTGGTTCAATGGTCGATTTTTCTTTTTCAATCAGATGCATATCGACGTCGTCCCACGTTCCTTTTCTCTCCAAGAAGTTCTCATCGTTATAAACCGTTAATTCATAACTACCTTCTTCCTTCTTTTCTGTCTCCATGAATGGAGTAGTGATTGTCTCTCCAATCTTTTCTTCAAGGTCAAGACTATAGTTCTTAGAACTTTCTAGTACATCCTGCTTCGTTGCTTGCTGCTTATTTTCTTCTGCGTGTACATTATTCATATGTACAGGAATGGAACTTACAAGTAATGAGCTTGCTATCACTGACCTTGTCCACTTTTGAAATGCCTTTTTTTCCACGTTGCTCTCTCCTTTTAATTTATTTTTATAAAACATACTGAACTCTCTTTATACAACCAAAGAACCACTAAAAGTTGATTCCTTACATTTTTGTTAGGTAAATTGACCCACTTTAAAAAAACGTTTTTCTATTTATTTAATAAAATGTTAAATACATATAAAGATTATCCATTTTAATGAAATTACGAAACGCTAGTTCCTTTTTGTAGATTTAGTTAAATCCATTATTCTCAATTAAAGTTGGTAGGATTAAGCAAACAAAGAAAGTATATTTAAATAAAAGGAGTTAGTATACATTTCGGCATCGAAATGTATACTAACTCCTTTAGATAGAAAAATGATAATTTTTTAAACAGTCTATTCTTTCAACTCCATAAAGCTCTATTCGTTAGTCAGTATCAATATCATTCTCCACTCTAAAGCCAAAATCATATCCTCGATGAGCTCCATCTACCTCATCAGATTCAACACTTTTTTTCAGCCATTTCGTCCATTTTTTACCGCTCTTTAGCATCTCGATTCTGCGTATTTGGATGTATTTCAAGAATTATTTTTTCTGTACATAGCAAACTAACGAGAAACAATTGGCATCCCGAGTCAATCGGATTTCTTTCAGGACGTATAAGAAAAAAAGCATGCCTTGCATCATGACGTCGTCAGTACCGTAGCAATATTGAAGGACATTCCCGAAATCTTATGAACACGTCGTTCTCATTGGTGCATGTAGGTTCTTTAAGAACGTCTCCTTCATGGCATCCGTCTTGTATGTCGTTCTCAACTTTAAGAGAGAGGAATAGCTAAATCTATCATTCAAGAAATAGTAACGTCCTACGAACCTCACACCATTTCTGGAGCCTGCATACATCGTATCTGCCTCCTTCCAGAAGGTTTCTCGAGACTCAGACTCGAGGAACGTATGTAGAGTGCGTCCGTTAGCGACTTTCTTAAGGCCAAGTTTAACAGCATCTCAATCCTATTCTTATATTGCTACACGGATTCTAGAAAATATAGGAACGTATCACCCTGTAACTTCTATTTCATATCTTTCCGTTGCGAGGCAAGTCGATGTCACTCGATAGACGGTAACGATAGTGACGCCTTAATCAACTCGGCGCTGGTAAGGGAATCTTTTCATTGCTCAGACGCATGAGGAGCCTCAAATCCTTTACTCTCGAACTCACTATTTTGAGTGAAAACTTTTCAGGAACTTAAAATCTTGTGAATAGGCATCAATTTCATCGAAGCAGATCAATCTTTAGAGAAAATAGGATTGTAATATACGGTCTCATAATTCATAATAAGAACATAAGTTCTATTCAGGAGGAGATTTACTATGCTCTATCTTCATACCAACGATGAATGTTCTATTACAACGCATGAAAAACCTTCGACATTCACTTTACCGATGAATCAAATCAACATGCTACCGGACAACCATTCTTTCATACCAACTTCAAGACAGACTGATATCCTCTTGTTCATGGCCCTACGTGAAAGAATTCCTTTGATATTGCATACCTTGGATTCCTCTGAAATTCACTCCATTAATGTATACATAGAAGGAATCGATTATCTTCAAAAAAAGTTGATCATCAGACGTATGGATTCATCGATTTCGAACAAATATGACTATGTATACGAGGAGGAGTCATACCTAGACTCTTCGGTCACCCCACTCATATTAGTATGACTCTCTTCCTAATGAAAGATATTTGAAATGTATACACACCAAAGAAAGATTTGAATAGCCTTCTCAAACTCGAATTCATTATCCCTATCATACTTTTCATTATTCTGAACATCCTCTTCCTTGATGAGATACAGAAAACCACATTCCTCTTCTATATCCTTTTGTCCTGTATCAAGTTCATTATTGTGCACTGAATATCAAAGCTCCTCCACCGGAGACGAACGGATGGGCCAGTCGTCTCCTCCCCCTTCCGAAAAAGTTCAATTCCATCCTCATGAAACAAATATCTCTTCTTTATCTTAAAAATAGTATCATCTCGTTTCATCATATATTCGTGTGGTCGTCTTTGGACGTTCTAATGGCAGGACGTCTCGGATCATCGACCAAAAGTCTAAACGATTATCCTCCTTCCAAGGCCTCAGAGCGTTCTGTAGTTTAATCGTCTAATCCACAGAATAGTCTTCTCGTCAATAGATAGTAGTTTTTTCCCAACAACTGGATGTAGATTTAAAATTTGTCGAGTAACGACTTATAATTATTGATTGATATCAGATTTTTTCTCCGACAAAAAATAGGTTATCTACTCCTTTAGTTTCTAATCGCTAACCTTAGAGGCATCGCGGTATCATTCCTATATCTAGCCTGATATGTTTCTTGGGCTTGACAATAAGTCCATAGACCTCAAGTAACAACATTTCTTGTAGGTGCGAAGAGCGGTGTAAACAGTATTAGTTCATGGGTACATTCGTAACATCTAAATAATAATCAATTGGAGGAACCTCTGAAAAATAAGTAGCGTCTCGCCCACACCAAGATGGTAAAATGATGTTCGAAAAGGTTCATTTCCAAAAGAAAGAATGGAGGTTTTATTAATGAGTAAACAACTTATGCAATACTCAATAACATGGAACGGAGAAGAACTTGAGCAGGGAATGATGATGGCTGATGGAGAGTCTGTCTATGAGATGACCGAAGATGTTACGTCACATCTCGAAAAAATTTACGATCTATTCAATCTTGAGTTTATAGACGTTTCGGATAGCTGGACATTCTCAGGAAGCCTTCGTCAACGACCAGTCGTCCTTACCTTCTCACCGGTCGGTACTCCTGCGGATAAGTTCGCAGTGGACGAGGAAGTTAACTAATACCCTCCCTTGAAAAGAAGGTAGACTAAATAGGGAATTGAACAACCCATCCAGGTGTTAGTTACCATACATACTGCAAGAGAGCCTACTCGGCTCCTTTTTTAATCATCCGATATTCACTAAAAAATACCTACTCGAATATGTATCCGTCTTCTTTTCACTAAAGGTTTATTTCAATCAAAAAAGGTATACATTTCAATATAGAAATGTATACCTTTTTAACTTAACAAATTTAGGGTCTATAAATCTCATAGATATTATTTTTCATAAAAAATGAATGATTTTTATAGATTTAAGCTAATACTGGATTTTTACCTGTTGAAGCATGAAGTAAATCAAACATCGTAATGATAGCCCCATCACAAAAAAGTGAAGGGTTAGAATCGAGGTTTCCTTTTAAACTTTCAAAAAATCTTTTATAAGAAACATCCAAACTTGAATATCCGCCCGTACCAAACTGAGGTGTTTTTTTAGTACCTTTACTCTCCGTCCAATGAGGATATGAATCAAACAATTCTTTGTTTGCATACATCATGGATAAAAACCCCATAATCATATCTCTAGGCCTGAAGTCATTCTCTTTCTTAAAATTACTATACTGTTGGAAATCTAAACTACCGTAATTCAGTTCCTGCTCGAAGAACAACCAGGATAAGACCATCAGAGCATCCGATTGATCACTATCTATATTTTCATGGATGATTTCTTCACCATTATAGACACCCAGACACTGATCATATGTTACATGTTCATATAAATCTTGGAATACATTGTAATGTGTCACTTCTCCATCATAGAGTTCTTTATACCTTTGTTTAGCATCCAGATAAAAATCAAAAATACCATGACTTAAATACTGTTTTTTCCATCTGGATTCACTTTTATCATGTTTCTTAGCGGCATTAAAAGCCACCAATCCATTATATGACTTATACTCTATAGAAAAATCACCATATTTCTCACTTCTGTGTATCACCTGTACGGGAATGAATATCTTTTTTCCCCCTCCGATGAACCGTTCTTTGATTTTAATTTCGTTTGTCTCGATTCTTCTCCTTGCCTTCTCGCTAAGTCCGAGACTCTCGATATTCGCATCTTTAGAATGCTTTTGGTTCAGTATCTCTGAAAAATCTTCATGCAATTCTTGTATCATTTTAGAATATCTTGCATACATTCTTTTTCCCCCTTCTACACTTATCCCACGGTTCCGACGAATAGCGAATTTTCCGACCACGATTCAATAATTTCGTATCGTTACTTCGGTGTGAATAGTTCATCTAAAGTAGAGAAATCATTTCATTAACATCTCTAATTTTTCGTCGAGAGTCATTTCTTCTTTGGCAAATCGTAAAACTGGTTCTTGCAGCATAAATTTATTCACCTGGCCGATGTAAAAATTAGTTTCTGCCTTTTTGAACATCTTTCTTACCAATTGAATTTGAGGCGGATTCTCTAGGTACATTAGCATTTTTTCAGAAGTAATTTTTCCTTGATAGCATTCAAACTTTTCGGGAAGAAACTCCATCACTTCTTTTTTATTAATCATTTTCTTTGAAGGTTCTTTCCTTAGAATCATCGAGCTGAACGATGAAGCATCCACTACGAATGTTTCTCCATATTTTTGGTTACTTCCCATCATCGACGTAGTGAGGACGATTTTATGGATGTTCTTAATCGAGAAGTCTTCGGAGAGTTTTAAAGCTTTCTTGATTACGTTCTCGTGATCAGAAAAATGTCTAGCAATTCTGTCGAGTTGTTTTACATTATCTTCGATTTTCTTAAGATGGTTAGCATGCTGGCGGATTTTCATCGGCTGAACATGCGCCTTACACTCGACAAGATAGATATCATCATCTAGACGGAAGGCTACATCGCATTGAAACTCTTCTTTATTGTGACGGTCAGTAATACTCGAACATGTTATGCCAGCCTCTGACAACCAACTGATTACATTAGATTCAAAAGCATAACCCCTGAAATCCAGTTGTATACGTTCATTCAAAAAGTTTGAGCTGATTGATTTTCCTGCATCTGCATTGTATGTGATGGATGGTACGA
Source organism: Exiguobacterium sp. Helios (assembly GCF_014524545.1). NCBI lineage: Bacteria > Bacillati > Bacillota > Bacilli > Caryophanales > Exiguobacterium > Exiguobacterium sp. Helios. The sequence goes on along the minus strand of NZ_CP053558.1, from coordinate 89,860 downwards.
GTAACAAATATTCTCCAAATTCAATGAATGGATAGTCGAAAAAATCTGTAGACCTGGAATGGAACGTGAACTGATTCATAATGATTTCAGCTTCTTTTCGATTAAATCCATTTTTAGAAAAGAAACTCAGCCACTCTTTTTTCTTTTTCATTAATAGGATGCTATTCATGCTGAGTCTATGGGGGCCTGCATCTAGTTTTTTCCCACATTCATCTTGAATTATTTCATACGCCTCTAGCCACTTGATTAAAGCTATATCCTTACTATAGGCTTTAGAAGAATCAATAAAAAAATTGTCCATAAAATCCGTACTAACCATTCTCCTGAGTATCCCATGAGTTTTCTTTTCATTTTCATCATCAGAGAATGTTCTCCTAAACGAGTCTTCATGAACGTTTTCCATCTGCTTATGCGCGACAAGAAGATGAGCTCTATGATCAGAAATCATATTGTGCAGATCAAAATTATCATCAATAAACTCAGCCTTAATTTTTTGTTCATCAATGAATTCAATCGATAAATCTGCAAATTTCCAATTCTCATACAAGAAGTCTATGTCATTCCATAGCAAATTTAACTTAGCATGTACATCCGCCATCCTCAAATCTTCTATTTTGAAGATTCTATTGTGCTTATCTTGAGGATAATTTTTATACTTGAAATATTTGAATACTTTGTTACTGACTTCCGTAAAAACTTCATAGGTATCTATTTCTTTTTGTGGGTATAAAATCTCTTTTCCATTCTCTCGTTTTGAAAGATTTTTTATGGTTTCTCCCATTTTTTGAAGAGCGAGTTCTAAGTAAATCAAGTAAGTATTCACTTCGAAAACACTGTTTCCAGAAACCAATTCATTGAAAGCTTTTTCTCTAGACTTAGTTATCTGATTGTACATATTTTCAAATATTTTTTTATCTTCTTTTAATCTATTAAGTATTTCTTCATCTTGAGGAGTGACTATCGATTTTTCAATAATATCAATACATTCAGTAAATAGATTTTCATATTTTTTGGTATTCAATGCATCCACGACTATTCCAGATAATTTTAGGATTTCAGTGGCATGTGTGATGTCGGATTCGGTACAGGCTTTTTTGAGTTCTCGTAAAAAAATCGTTTCATCTTTTAGCATGTTTTCATATTTATAAAAATCATATTCGCTCATAGATATGTCCACTACCTTCCTAATCATTACTGCAAAGAAAAGAAGAAATAAGTCTAGTGACAACAAACAAATCGTTGGTATATGTACCAATGATGATCTAAATTCGACATATTCCTTCTATATCTAGTATGAAGCGTTCAATCTTGATTTATTCTGATTCTAAAAAAATCTAATTACGAACAAAAGTTCTTTTTGATTCATATCCATCATCAGATGCTTCTAATCTTCTTTTTAGCTCCACTATTTCTTGAAAGCTTTTCTAATAAAATTTCATTCAATAATCTATTTATTTCTTCGAAAGCATTTAAAGAATCATTTCGGTAATTTGTATACATTCTTAGGACGAAGTGAATTATTGAAAAAGCCAATATAGTGAGAATAACCAACATGAAGAGTGAGATGTCTTTGACCTCTGACGCTTTTGCTATTGTCAATAAAGTCGTTAGCATGATTGATACATAGGTCGGATTGAAATTATAATAGCTCTTTTTTGAATCTATTTTTTTTACGATTATGCTAGAGAGATGTCTAAATTGTTCTGCTTCAGATAGAGAATACTCATCTCTTAAATATTTCTGTAAGATTTCTTTGAGGTAAATATCCTTTTTTTTATGATAAACGAAAAAATTTTTATTAGATTTTTTCTCAAAAAGAATCGAGAGCATGAGCAATAGCAAGCTAATCGAGAGCCAGAAGACGATACAAAGAATATTATTCGTATGAAAGACGACATACTGAGCTATTAAGAATGACGGTATGAAAAGTAGTGTGGACCAAAAATATACATTGAAATCGCCAGTTCTTTTCACCGACTTATAATGTTCTTTCGAGTATTTCTTGGACTCGACCTTAAAGTTCTCTAGAATATCATCAATCATGACTGTGGCACCTTATCATCCTTTTTAATCATCATAAAAGAGTAGTCCTCACTAAACCATGATCTCCAGAATGGACAACTTCGGCGAATCCACCATTAATCAAAGTCATCTGTGGGGGGAAATGTCCGATGTCGAGATCATATAACACCGGGATATCGAATTCCGAAAAGATGTCCTTGAACGCTTGCTGGATAGTAAAATCTTGATATTGTTTACAATCATCGATTCGGCCGAACATGACACCTTTTATATTGTCAAACCATCCTGCCTCCCTCATCTGCCATAGTGACTGATAGACATTAGCAGTGTCCATGTTCGTACATTCTAAATACCAAACGATTCCCTCCGAGAATTTGGTCTCATCTATCAGAGAATTGATGTGATCCTGAGAAGTTCCGATTAGGTTTCTGATGGTGTTCAAACACCCACCTAACAATCTTCCTGAGAATTCAGATTGACGATTAGGAAGCGCACATTTCCATTTGGTCGGTTGATTCAAATTGAACTGGACATCCTCCTCCGTATCGCTAGCTGGCCAGTTTATTTGATAATACTCAGATGCATGCTGTTCGAAAACATCTCCATGTTTAGTAGTGAGTGCTCCTAACCATCCCTTGGTGACATCATCCCATTCTTGGAAAGAAAGATCTATGATGTTCGGACCATGGGCACTAGCTATACGTCCTTTGGTGGAGAGCATGAAATTGAATGTACTAATATCTGAATAGCCTAACACCCACTTCGGCTCCGTTTCTCTTAGCGATACCCAATCAACGGCTTTAATCAGATCTAGTGCAAAGTTACCTCCCCAAGGCGGTATGATGGCTGCGACCGAATCATCTTTCCAAAAATTCATGAATTCGTTCAATCTCTTCTCGACAGATGCGCTTCTCCCCTTTGATTGTGTCCATACTGTCTCACCTATTTCAACAACGTAACCTAGTTTTTCTAGATATGTTTTAGTCTTGATTACAAGATGATGCATTCCCTCATGCACACCACTAGAAAAGGCTGAAATTGCAATTTTATCACCTTTTTGTATTGGTTTTGGATATAAAATATTCATTGATTGTTATTCTCCTTATAATTTAACTATTAATCAGGCACTATTCTTCAAGGAATCTAGTCTTTTCTCCTCCATCAACGGTAATAGCTTAATAAACACACCTAGACCTATCACCGCGAAGACACAAAACATACTAGTCATCATCCAGCTATCTAGAATGCTGCTAATCGATACACACAGATATGATATAAGCAACGCTCCTCGTGTGACCAAATCATTGATTGCTAAGTATGTACTCCTAGAACTATCAGGAATCATCGATGCAAGATAGTTGTTATGTACAGGAGTATATAAGAGCTCTCCGATTGACGCGAAAAACATGGCACACACTAGTATGATTAGATTTTCACTGTATGAGATAATTAAATATCCCAGAGAGTAGATTATTAGTCCCATAATCAGTACATGCTTATCCATATATTTTTTTATGAAATAGTTCGCGATGAATACGAAGAAGATGACGATTATTGTATTTTCAGCCCTAAGTATCCCTAACATACTGGCTCCTTCAATCTTCATATCGACGAATGGTATATTTTGACTCTTTCCGTCTATGTCATAGAGCTTGACTGCTATGTAGTTCATCAGTTGAAACTCAAGAGAAACCAATAGAAGAAGAGCCAGAGTAGAATGGATAAAGAGCTTATCTTTAAACACTCTAAGATAGCTTTTAGAGATTGATTTTAAACTCGTCTTCTCTATTCGTTCCTCACTAGAGCTCGGGACATACGATTCTTTGATGAAGAAGATAATCAGGAGAGTAGAAATTGCGACTAGAACGGAGAATGCTAACAATAACTCAAAAAAATAATTTTCGAACAATAATCCGCCTAGGATTGCACCTACGGCAATTGAAATGTTATTCGCCCAATAAATTATAGAGTACATATACTTTCGATTTTCTGGAGAACTCACATCAATCAACATAGCCGTAGCTGCAGGTCCTGAAAATCCAGCACATAAACTATTCAGAATCATCATGCACATCGTTATATATGCGGAAACCTCAATAGAATGATTCAATGGTCCGTTCACTAGTGTCATCGTCACTATGCTCACAAACTTTATGGATTCCGCTGTCGCCCAGATTTTTTTTCTTCCGAATCGATCTGAGTAATATCCTCCGATAAAACTAGAGATCATCCCAAAAATGATACTGACGGAAAGAATGATACCCGCAATGCCTACACCTAGTGCATTCGCAAAATATATGGTCATGAACGGGTAAATCATGTTACTCGCCGAACTAGAAAGTAATGATTCGATTATTCGAATCTTGATGTTCAAATGGAAATCTCTGAATCTCATCCTCATTCCTCCATTCATTTCAGGAAATGATTCAATATGCGCTCCTTGCTCATCAAAAACTCCTTCAATGCATCTTGGGTTATAAATCCTTTCAAAAACTTCTCTATGTTCCACGAAATCATTTTCATGGTATTGTCACATAGATAATAATTGAAATCATTATCAAACTTATGCCGCTTGATCTCATAACCTTGTTCCCTTAGGGATTTCGCATAAAAATTTTTCAACTCTTTTATTAAGTGAATTTTCTGAACATCTTGGATGAAGAGGGTAAAATCTCGTAATGGTGATGATACGCAGGCCCACTCCCAATCGATGAAGTATATCTCATCGTCCTTGTAAAAAATGTTGTCCAGATGGGGATCGCCATGATTGAAGGTTTTTTCATCGGACGGTTCTGGGAATCTTCTCTGAAATTCCGAATGAATCTTTCTTAATGTCGAAATAGATTCTTCATCAAACCAACTTAGATTTTTTTTAAGTAAATTTTGCAGCATAGGCAAGGTCCATACGCTCCAGTTAGATATGTCTACATACTCTCGTCGCGAATCCATGGACAAGAGTCTTTCGCTATGCATTTTTCCTGATGAATGAATCATACTTAATGATTGTACAGCTTGATACAAAAGAGATTGTTTTTCAGAACTATTCAAGCCAACCCTCTTTAGAGGGACACCTAAATCTTCCATTATCATTCCTTTAGGAGATTCAGTATAAATCTTTATGACTCGAGGAATATTCACCCGGATATTTTGTCTGATGAGTTCGTAAACTTCTAACTCGTTTCCGCTCTTCTCTGTAAATTCTTTATAGATATAAGGTTCGTCATTTATTTTTAGTCTGAACAATTTACTTGCAGATAATACATCTATTTCATGGATACTATGAATTCCCTGATCAAAGTTCATCAGTCGTCGGTGCGCTTCCATATCGATTCACTCACATTTCTATTTAATGAACTCTGTATGGATTGAATTGAAATGTCTGACTTTAAATCACTTCTCCAACCCATACAGAATTAAGCATGAATAAGGAATCAGACTAATTTAGCCTTGATTCTACGTACGCCACTCGAAGAGCTTTCTTCTTTGAGTACTTTGAAGACTCCAAGTTCATTCGTTTTCACTACGTGAGGACCTCCACAAATTTCTTTTGAGAAATCGCCAATAGTATAGACCTTTACTTTTTCATCATATCGGTTCTCAAAAAGTCCTATAGCGCCACTTTCTTTTGCTTCTTTAACGTTCATTTCTTGATTGCTTATTTCGAGCCCTTTACTAATTTGTTTGTTGACTATCTCTTCTACTAACTTAATCTCATCCTTTGTAACTTTCCGATCGAACGTAAAGTCAAAACGTAATCTTTCAGGGGTGATGTTACTACCACGCTGTTCCACCGTCACACCCAAGACTCTTCTCAATGCTTCATGTAAGAGATGAGTCGCGGTATGTAGCCGCGTCGTTTCAGTAGAGTTGTCTGCCAATCCACCCTTGAATTTTTTAGCACCACCTTCTTGAGAAAGTAGACGATGCGAGTTAAAACGTTCCTGATATTCGACCATATCAATTTCAAGGTTTCTTTCTGAAGCTAGCTCCTGCGTAAATTCGATCGGGAATCCAAAAGTGTCGTATAAACGGAATGCATCCGTTCCACTGATGATCGTATGATCAGAAGATAGTCTATTAATCACTTTTTCGAATTCTTTCAATCCTTGAGTGAGGGTCTTGCTGAATCGAATCAATTCCTTATTGAGTTCTTTTTTTATGGTTTCTTCATTGGTCAATAATTCAGGATAGGCTTTTTGATATTTGTCGATTATGGTTTGAGCAATATCAATCAGTCCATCATGATTGATATTTAACATTTGAGCATATCGAGCTGCTCTACGAATCAATCGGCGTAATACATATCCTTGGTCTACATTGGAAGGAACGATTCCTTTATGATCACCTAACATGAATGTAGACGTTCGGATATGATCTGCTATGATTCGGATTGACTTTTCTGTCTCACTTTCAACGATTTGGATTTCTCCCAAGGATTTGATTTTTTCAATCGTCTGTTCGAAGAGATCCGTCTCATAGACTGACCCGCCGTTCAGTGCTAAGAGAATTCGTTCTAACCCCATTCCGGTATCTACGTTCTTTTGTTTCAATAACGTATACGTGCCGTTCTCATCTTTGTTGTACTCCATGAACACATTGTTCCATATCTCGATAAATCTTCCACAATCACAAGAAGGATTACATTCATCAGAACATTTAGCGATATTGGTCTCGATAAAGATTTCGGTATCCGGACCACATGGTCCACTCTCACCAGCAGGTCCCCACCAGTTATCTTTTTTAGATAGGAAGAAAATATGATCTTTGTTCACGCCTTGGTCTAACCAATATTGATAGGATTCCTCGTCTCTTGGTGCATCCTCGTCTCCTTCGAATACCGTGAAGTAAAGTCTGCTCTTATCGATTCCAAGCCATTCTTCAGAAGTGAGAAACTCCCAACTCCATTTGATCGAATCTTTCTTAAAGTAGTCACCTAATGACCAGTTTCCTAACATTTCAAAGAATGTGCAATGAGTATCATCTCCCACTTCTTCGATATCTCCAGTTCTAACACATCTTTGTACATTGGTTAGTTTTGTTCCTTGAGGATGATTTTCTCCTAATAAATAAGGTACGAGTGGTTGCATTCCTGCAGTAATGAACAAAACCGTCGGATCGTTTTCCGGGATTATTGATTTACTCGAAATGATTTTGTGTTTCTTTGATTCAAAAAATTTAAGATATTTTTCTCTAATCTCTTCAGCATTATATTTTCTCATTTTCTTCACCTCATAGTTCAAATTAATTCCTTAATGAATTGATCAACTTGTCTTTTCGTCTCTTTTTCGCTCCCAGAGTTATCAATCACTTTTACCTCCGGGACATCCGGGAATCGTCCCGAGAACAGCACTTGATTATAGGAATCGTATAACCTCTTCAATGTTTCCTTCGTTTCCCAGAACTTGAATCCGTCAGTCTGTCTTTCGTTGATTCTTTGGAATGCTATATCAGGAGGTGTATCTAGGAAAACGATAATATCCGACATTTTGACGCCAAGTTTTCGTTGCATGTCATATGTGACGAAAGGGTCAATTCCGAACACCACTTCGTGATATACAATATCACTGACTAAGCTTCTATCGGCAATAATCCACTGATTCTTTTCAATGCTAGGTACAATTGTGCGATCTTGATGTTCTTTCTTATCTAAGACATAAGATTCTGTGATTTGTTCTTTCGAGTGAAGCCTTCCCTCCCTCACATCTACGATAATTTCTGAATGTTTCGGTAGTAGGAAGGAATGAGGTCCTGTAGAGAGTGCTTTTACATCAGCATCCCAAAAGGATGAGGTGATGTATCTTCTCAAGCTGGATTTACCAGACCCATCAGTTCCTTCCAGACTGATAAATTTTGCTTTTTTATCCTGTTGAGTATACATCAAATCGTCCCTCCCTCGGATAATTTTTCATTAAGATTTCAGTCAACCACTCATTGTCAATATCACCGTTTACGATTTTAGTAAATTTGATTTCTTCACCTTCGAGTACGGATTTTAAGGTATTAATTTTTTTAAAGACCAGCTCAGCGTTTACCGTGTTTGGTGCGAACATTGAATCAGATTCCGAAAGTCTCTCATAGAAAAAATACTTCAGTGATTGACCGAAATGATGTGCCAGATATTCCTTATCTCTCTCATCCACCTCTAACTCCAATCCTTTCAAGAAGAATGTTAAGAAGTGGTGAGAACCGTATTTTAGTATCTTATCAATATGACCGAATACAGGATCAGAAATATTTAAATGAATCAATCCAGATATCATCCCTTCAGTAGGGGGGATATTTTGATCTGATTGATTATGAAGCTGAATCAATGATGTACTAATCTCTGGTATCTGAAAATATCGCACTTCATTCAAGTACTTGAATGCTTCCTGTAATCGAAGTTTGAACTTCTCCAGTTCATTTTGACTATGATTTTTCGAATCGATAATGAACCATTTTTTATCCTTATAAGTGATTTGATTATTTGTGGCGCTAAGCTCTTCAATCAATTTTCCATAGCCCTCCGGGTCTTCAGAAATAAATCTATGAATATATTCAAGCAGGCTATACTTCGTAAGACTTCCACCAGGATTTAGATCATCCAAATCAGCTTGTAGACGAACATGACTTTGGATTAATTCTTCTTGTAATAAATCGGAGCGATTCCGTACGCTAGTATGGGCATACTCGTAATAGAGCTGAATCGTTCTTCCATCAACCATTGAACTCCACATTTTCAAAACCCTCCATTTTTTTCATCTCGATCATGATTTCATGTTGCAATAAGAGTATGAACTCTAGCGCCTCGTCCGTGAACGAGGACTCTTTCCCTTCAAAAGGCATGGAGATGATTCTTATGAATTCATCAATCAGAGTATGATTTTTTGTTTTTTTTCTGACCTTTTCCAACTTTTTATAGAACCATTTCTTATTCGGATTCGTTTCACCATGAATGGACATATATGCTAACATCAAATTTTGAAGAACATCCCTTAAAATGAAAAATGCTGATCCATAATCTTCTTCTTTTAGCGAAGCATTGGCATTCTTTAGTTGTTTTGTACCTGAGGTTGAATATCTTAGTGCTAATGAATAGTCGAATCGGCTGAACGATACAGATTGGTGGTAATCAATATTCCTTAGTGGACTATAAATCTCCACCGCATACTTTAAGCGATGAAGGAAGTCATAGTCATATTTTTCAAGTTCTGAAGGCTTCTCCTTCAAACGACGAAACATATCACGAAGGAACAATCTGTCGTATATTACAAAATCAAGTGTCATCATTTCAAAATTGATATCCCTGATAATCTCTATCTTTCTTGAGTTATCCAGTTCGGCAATTACGAAAATGTCAAAATCAGAATTACTATTACCTATACCTTCGATTATCGACCCTGTCACCATGACAGCCTCTAAGTCATACTTGTTTTGTAGATACTCCAGTACTAATGGGATGATTGAGTCAATTCGTTTCAATTTTTTCATAATGATCCATGTAAAATTTACGAATTTTTCTTATCTTATCCTGTAGGCCTTCTCGTGTCCTCGATTTGACGACTACTTTACCCACTCGATTCGATGTGGCTTCCGTAATGTCAGGAATAGGTTCTCCAGTCGTCCACTCATGCATCATGGTCACAACACCATCAAGCTCTAGTACATCCTTTTCCGAAGGTAAAGACGTTGACTTCTTAGAAGGCGAGGGGAGATGAGTGTATCCATAATAATGAGTGATCTCACCTCGATCAGGAGCTTCTACCGTCTCCCCCACTGAAATTTGTAATAGAACCTCGTACAAGTCTATATCGAACATCTGCTTGAACGTTTCAGCGATATAATTCCCTGGAATTCGTGAAGCGCATTCCCCGAACACTATGGCGTTGGTGAGCGGATCAATGAAGAATTCCATATGGAATACCCCGTTCTCTAAGTTCAAGGTCTGTAAGGTCTCTTTTAAATAGATACCGACTTCTTCATATAGACTGGCATGACTTTCAGGACGTAGCATCGTATCATTGAGTAGCCAACCGTTCTGGATGTTGATACAGGGCTTTCCGTATTTCGATACAGCAAAGAACTTGATTTCCCCATTAGAGACCCAACCATCAGCGTGATACTCTTCCCCACTTATGAAGCGTTCTTCGAACAGCTTCAGGACACCCTTTTTATTAAAATAATTGATTTTATCGGTGTACTCTTCAATATCACGGACGATGAACGTATCCTCCGAGCCACCACCAGCAATCGGTTTTAAGACCAGTGGAAAATCATCAATTTTATGACGCTCATCCCTCTCTCTTAGATTAAGAATCCGGAAGCTGTTACTATCTATAGTTTTGGATAGTAGTTTTTTTTGGAGATACTTATTCCTGAACGCCATCGCGGTTAGTGGTGGCATGAAGGGCTTTGACAAATGTTCTCCTAGTAGTGAAGCATTTAGAATGAAATACTCAAAAGTAGAGAAGACACCGTCGAACTTCAACTGACCTTCTCTTGATAATGCTCCTAAAATCAATTCCAGCTTCACATTATTTTGAGTATAGATTCTTGTTTCGTGCGCCTGGCACTCCGGGATTTTATTCGGACGATCCCAATCGTCAATTATTGAAACCAATTCATAGTTCAGTCTTTTGGCAGCATCGGTCACCTCTTTTCGGTATCCAAAGCTAAGAACTTTTTTATGGTACATATTGAAACTCCTCCCTTAAGTATCAAGTTAGTGCTTTGAACTTTAACAGTGCTTCTTCCAGCGTTTTTTCGACATCCTCCACTGACGTCCCCTTTACCATCAGGCTTCCCGTTGATGAAGTCGTGCTCTTAGTAGGGTCAGGCAAATCGCTACCAGGATTCCAATTGTATTCCACACTTTCTACACCAGGTATCTGATATAATTCTTTCTCGTCTGGTAAGATCGCTTTATTTGATGCTAGGGGTGGTAAATCGGTTTCTCCGTAATAAAATGAAGATGCAGCTTCCACTGTCAAAACCTGTTCTCCTAATGCGAACGTCATTGCGATTTCATGTAAGTCCACATCGAACATCGCTTTAATTACTGAAGGAACCGGATAACCTCCCACCCTGGCCCCACATTCTCCAAACACAAACCCTTCTTCGTCACGGAACAGCTCCATGTGAAATACACCGTCGTTCAATTCTAATGTTCGCAACGTACCTTCTACGAACACTCGGGCTTCTTGATATAACTCCTCATTTTCCTCAGGGCGATATGTGATACTACTGTTCATCCATCCATTCTTCGTTTCGATACAAGGCTTCAAGTATCTAGAGACCGTGACGAATTCTAAAACACTCTCTTGCATCCACCCATTGATGTGCCATTCTTCTCCTTTTACATAATCCTCAACTATCAATTGTTGCGGAAGGTTTGTGTTATGTGCGTGATGTTGAAGAATTTTCTCTAATCCACTTACATCATGGACCACATGTGTATGCTCCGCACCAGAACCACTTAACGGCTTCACTACTGATGGAAAGGCAACTGCGTCTAGTTCTCTTTTTTTGTTTTGAACGGATATTTTTCTTGAAGATGCCGTTCTATATTCAGACCTGATAAAGTCTTTTTGTAATTGCTTGTCCCTAAAACGGATCAAAGTCATTGGAAAACCTTTGGATTTCGTAAATACACTCGACAAAAACGATGCGTTGACGACAAAAGATTCATGTGCCGAATATACCGCATCAAAACTAGTCTCCTCATTCTCGATAAGTGCAGATAACACATCCTCCATACTGGTATTATTTTTCGTAAGAATTCTGTTCTCATTTTGTTTAGGTGAAGGAAGTTGATCCACATCATCCCACGCATCCAGTAATACTACTAGCTTAAATCCCTTATCTTCACAGATGTCTGCTATCTCTTTCCTATAGCCGAACGTTAAAATATTTTTCATTATCGATTAAAACACCTTTCATATAAAATTGAGATATCACAACAATTTTTTCTCATCATGAATTTTCTCAGATTGATAGTCTCGGAAAATCCGGTTCCATTTTTCATCCTCTTCGAGAGAATCCAACATGCTCAAACATGAGGCTACATGGCTTTTGAATGTTCTGACCGCACTAATTAATGAAAACTGTTTATCGAATAGACTAGGAGAATCTCCGACCTTATATAAGATAGGATCTAATAAATATGGATTAAGTTGTAATGCAGATCGTAAAAACTCTAAAGCCATTTTTGGAGAAGTTTTTTCTAATAACGAAGCAATATTTATATAAGTATGGGCAGCATTTTTATTGATCTTTAGATTTTTAAGCAATAGTGCCAACGTCTTATCAAGATTTCCTTCTAAATAATGTACTTCTGCTAGAAGCGTAAGCATGGTATCGTCAGAAGTCTGCTCGCTCAATATTACTTTGACTTCATTCAATCTTTTTTCTGCCAGATATAGCTGTGCTAGGAAAACCTTGCCTAGATACGAGTTATTTCCATCTATTCGAATAGCTTCTAAGAATAATTTTTCCGCTTTTTTTGTTTCACCGATGACGCTGTATTCGAGTCCTAGAAATAATGTCACGTCTGATAACTCCGATTCTGAGAGTTCCTTCCGAAGGCATTCTTTGTGGAGTTCGCCGCGGTATATCTTTCTTTTTAACTTTGCTCGATTGTAGATTATATTGTCATAATGGTGGATTGATATCCCTGAATCGATGATTTCTCCTCCAAGATTTCTGACGGATGGAAGGATGGACGTGTGGATGTTCACCTGGTTGTATCTTAGTTCCGGTTTCTTTCGAATCAATCTTGGAATCTGTCGATTAAACGCCCATCTTCCTAATCCCGTATACTCATATCTAGACAACGTGAATCCTAGCACGTTATCGTGATGCTGATACTTCTCGATTAACGTCTCGATTTTTTCTAAGTCGCTTCTATGTATTCGCTCATCACAATCAAGTATTAAAGACCATTCTGTTCCAGTTTCGTCTAAACAGAGATTCCGTTTTATCGATTCAGAATAATCATTCTTTTTTTCAGGAAATAGTTCATTAAACGGAATCACCTTCGCATTGAATTTTCTAGAGATATTTGAGCATTCCGTGCCATTGCTGCTGTCTACGATGACAAATTCATTCACATACTTTTTCAGATGTTCTAGACAGCCTCTTAGCAAGTCCGGTTCATCTTTGACTAGAATACAAGCTGTAATTGACATATTAATAATCTCCTAGAATTTTTTTCTGAAAACGAAAAAACAAATGAATAAACATACGTAACCCAAGAGGAATGTCATTTTCCCCTTGAGCTACACATACATCATTGATTATGGATTGATTTCCACACCGTTGAATCGTGGAATCATTTGACAATCTCGAATATCATCATGCTTAAATAACCATAAAATAAATCTTTCAATCCCCATGCCGAATCCTGCTGTATCCATAGGCTTGAGTTTTTTCATGTTCAGATACCATTCATATTCTGCTGCGTCGACATCGAGTGCTTCCATTGACTCGGTCAAGTCTTCGATAGTCGTATGTCGTTGACCAGAACCAACCACTTCTCCAATACCGAACAACAAATCACCACTCAACGCATGTTTTCCATCTGAATCAATCGCTTGATAGAATGGAACAGACTTATACTCCGGATGTGTCAACCAGACGATTCCACCGAAGAGCTTAATCAATTCTTGCTCTCCTTGATTCGTGATTGAATCAAATCCAGCAGGGTGGGTTTCTACGTAACGCGGATCTCGATTCAACAACTCAACCGCTTCTTCTAGAGAAACCTTCGGATACGAGGCATTCAATTCAATCACATCCTCGATGTGTTGGATCGAACCTGCAATCGCTTTGATATCGGAAGCACTATATTTCAATAAATCTTTACATAGATAGTGGACATATTCACTCACCAGACGCATGACATCATTAAGGTCACCTTGGATTTCAGCTTCACTATGATAAAATTGACATAAGTGTCGAGCGTCAGCTAACTCTCCTCTGAATGTAGGCATCAAATAATGGACTCCGTTCGGGACGTTCCGGAGTGCATATTCTAAATGGAACTGCATCGAATCGGCTAAATATGTGTCCAAGCCCTCCAAATTAATCTTTACTGGAAGCGAATCACTGCCCAGTCCCATCGGACTAGTAACTGATCCCGTTGTGATGGGTAATGAAACCGATAAGATGTCTTGTTCACGGAAAAAGTTAAAAGTAGAATGAGTGATTTGATTTTGAACACGTAACAAAGTCTTATACCAGTCGCTGTCCATCGCTTCGATGTAATGGCTTTCTGGCTTCATCCACGATTTGGTTGGAGTAATCTTATTTTCTACTAACATATTCTTCACCTCACAAGTTTTTTTCTGTCCATAAATCTGGACCATCGATATTCCAAGGATCAATCGCACCTTCTTCGATGAACAGCTCTTGTTGCTCTTCGAATACATTCTTACGTAGGATTACGAATAGGAACGAAAGATAACGATGGTTTTCATTGAACGTTTCCATGACTTTATACCATTGCGACTTAAATTCTTGTAGTACATCTTCTTCAATTTCTTGATTCTCGAAACTCTCTTGGATTAACTTGTCTACATAAGAAGATAGGATTTCTTCCGATCGTGCTTGCATTTTCTTACTGTCGTGATAGAACAACTCAAGGCCAGACGAGAGAATCAGTTTCAACCAATAGTTTTCAGTCCATGGCTTGATTTCGAATCCGAGGACAGACTTCAAGTCTTTCAAGAGTTCTGCCGGAACAGGGCTATGATAGAAGAGATTCGTGACAGATAACATTCCGTACGGTTTAAGAACACGTTTATACTCGCTTAATGCTACTTCGCGTCCTTCGCTAGGAATGAACGTGTTCGCCCCACCTGTGATGATCAAGTCAAAAGTTTCATCCTCGAACGGAATTTTTTGTGCATCACCGACGATAAAGTTGACTCGTTTTTGTACAAATTCTGGTTCTTTCAAAAGTAGTTCGTTCGATTTTTTTACTGCGTTCTCGTTTACATCGATTCCTGTGATTTCGCAATCGATAAGTTTAGCAATTTCGATAGAAGTGAAACCTGTGTTTGATCCGATTTCGAGAATACGTGCTCCCGGTTTAAGGTTCGTGTTCTTTACGATTTCTAAAATAGTTCGTTTTCCACCTGGGCAGCGGTTTACCTCACCGATATATGATAGTAAATCCACATAGTTGAACTTCTTAATTTCTTCGACTAGTAATTGAGCCATTTTATTTAATCTCCTCTAAAAATATATTTGTAAAAGCTTTTCTGTATGTTCCGATGTAAGACCGAAGCTCTCGATGATTTGTTGCTTAAGTCTTTTTCGTTCACATGATGATTTATTTTTTCTGATCAACTTTACGGCCGATTTTTCTAGAGTATCCAGATTAGCGATAAACCTTTTTACTTCGGCCAGAATGAGCTGGTGGTGTGAATGCTTGAAAAATGTTTCTTGCCCTTGGATGCTCTGATAAATACGCTCATACATAGAACTGATGTTTTCTTTCTTATACTTTTCTAAATCCATGAGTTTTAGGATTAATTTTTTCATCGTAGTCTTAAGCAAATATGCATCTTTCTTATTCCCTAGGCATATGCCCTCATCAAGAAGTTTAAAGACTGCCTTTAATAAAAGGGACAGTACTTTCGCATCTTCAATGCTTATACCTAAGCCTTCGATTTTTTCTATCATCCTTCTATTTCTAGGGATTTGAAATACATCATTTTTATGGCGAAACGAGAGTAATCGATCATATCCAAATCCAGTTTCAACATACTCCATGCCTGTCATTTCATTCTTCACCACAATAACGTTTCCAAGAGAGATGCCCTTCGGTCGAATCTTCTCCTGCCGAACGTCTCGATACACAATCGTCATACCTCGACCTGTGAGTGAATAACCATCTCCATACTTCCAAACGGTTGCATATTCGGGCTTCTCTTCGTTCATATGGACAAGAGTCGAGGGGTTTCCGACTTTAATCCAACATTCGATTAAATCCTGGTCTTTAGAACTGACATAGCACCATAAATTCTCTTTCTTCATTCCAAATCGTTTTTCGAATAGACTGATTATGTCTTCTAGGATGGTATGAAGCGATGTTTTCATGCCTATATGACCGAACATTTTAAAATAAAGCGGTATTAAGCTGTTGACATCCGAATTGTTTCTGAAACAATCTTGTATCAAAGAAGTATCTTCAATACTAACGCCTTGATTCATTTGATTTTTGAAAAGAGCTACAGTAGAGTTAATCAGAAAAATTGTTGGATCGTTCTGCGGTAACAGCTGTTGATTCTCAATGAACTTGTAACCACGATTCAAATAATATTCACGAATTTCTGCCTCTTCATTTACATATGTAATCAAATTCCTCACCTTTACAATAAGCAATAGTTTTAGTTATACCCTCTTCGAAATTTGTCTTTGGTTCCCACTCTATCCTTTTCCTGATTCTCTCGTTGGAATATGAACCTTGAAAGATTTCATTCTTTCTGTAAGGAAGGGCTCCAAAGATGATTTCTGAATCGGATGAAATCTTACTCGAGATTTTTTGTATCACCTCCTTTAATGTGATTGATTCTCCAGACACTAGATTCACAACCTCGAATGTCTTCACTTGATCTTTCATTAAAAATAGTGCCTCACTACAATCATCTATATAGACAAAGTCTCTTCTTTGTTCACCCATTGTCATTTCTAGTTTTTCACCCTTAAGGATCTTATTGATTGCATTCGGAATGAAGAAGCTGTCCTTCTGGCCTGGTCCATACACTAGTGAAATCTTAACGATTGTGATTGGCGTTTCGAACATCCTACTAAACAACTCGCAAAACATCGAAGCAGAGGCTTTGCTCGCTGAATAAAAACTGGTGGGGTTCAATGGCGACTCCTCATCTATGACTTTCCCTAGCGAGACATCGCCGTACTCTTCTGCCGTACTTACTTGTATAAATGTTTTCAATCGAACTTCATTTTTTTTCAAGCTGCATAGAAGGTTCATCATCCCAATCATGTTCACCTTATATACCTCATTGATCTTACTTAAATCCCACGACTCCCTAGTAAGTGCAGAAAGGTTATAGACGACATCGGGTCTGACTTTTCTTATCACATCATTGACTTGTTCACTATCACTGATATCAACGTTAAAGACATGGGCGTCGTCAATGAAGTTCACCTTATTCGAGAAGCCGATTGCGTATAACTCATGGCCATCTACAGATTTTTCTTTGAAAAATCGAATTAAGTTCACTCCGATGAAACTAGATCCACCTACTATCAAAATTCTTTCGTTTTTCAGACTCATTGATATATTGCACCGATGTCGGCTGTACCAAATATCATTTCTGAATAATCAAGAATTTGTCGACTACAAAAATCATACATATCCTTCTCTTCATAATCGTTGTACCAATCGATTGTCATTTCTACCGCTTGTCGGATTGATAACCGAGGTTCCCAGCCCAACAGGAAGTAAGATTTTGAATAATCCAAGTTCAGAAATGCCGTTTCTGAGTTTTTAGTGTCAGCTACCTCATATCGGACATTTTTTAAACGTTCGCTTACAAGGGATACTAATTTTTCTACCGAAACCATCGATTCCTTATTCGGCCCGAAATTCCAACTGCTGCTGTATCGTGATGGATCATCGAATAATTTATATGCCAGTAATAGATAGCCACTCAATGGTTCTAAGACATGTTGCCATGGCCGAATCGAATCTGGATTTCTAATCTGGAGCCTTTGATTTTCTAAAGCAAACTTCACCGTATCCGGAATGATACGATTTTTCGACCAGTCTCCTCCACCAATAACATTTCCAGCTCTTACTGTCGCAACCCCAGTCCCTTGTTCGGAATAAAAAGTTTCCATATAGGAATGGGTCAGTATTTCTACTGCTGCTTTAGAAGCACTGTAAGGGTCTTTGCCACCCATATGGTCAATCTCCCTGTATCCCCAAATCTGTTCTTTGTTCTCGTAAGTCTTATCACTCGTGACAATAATCGAACTTTTTATGAATTCGTATTTCTTTATACACTCTAGGATATTCAATGTTCCCATCACATTGTCTTCAATGGTTTCATATGGAGTCAGTATAGATTCTTGAACTAGTGGTTGTGCCGCTAGATGGAAGATGATGCTCGGTCTATGTTCTTCGATTATTTTTTCAAGACTGGCTTTTTCTTTGATGTCCATTTCTATACTTGTCATTTTTCGTGAAAGATTAGTCTTGACGAAATTATCCTTTTCATGATTTGGCTTAAGACCAATCCCTACCACCTTCGCCCCTAGGGTGACCAGCCAGAGGCTCAGCCAAGATCCTTTAAATCCTGTATGGCCTGTGACCAAGATTGTCTTTCCTTTATAGAACCCGCGAAAGTCATTAGACATACGAAATATCCTTTCCTTCCTGATTGTTCATCAAGACTTCTAAAAAATCTCTATCTTTTAATGTATCCATCCCTTGCCAAAAGCCTTCATGTTTATAAACAAATAGCTCGTTCATGTATACTAATCTTTCAAGTGGTTCATTTTCCCAAACACAATCCAATGTGTCTTCCGCAATATCTTCTAAAACTTTTTTATGGAGTACAAAATATCCGCCATTAATATATTGCTCCGTCAATATCGCTTTTTCTCTGAAGGAAGTCACAAGATTACCATTCATATTCAATTGACCATATTGCGACCTTGGATGGACACCTGTCAAAGTAGCCAATGCACCATGTTCAAGATGGAAGCTTAAAAGTTCTGATAAATTAACATTTGAAATCCCATCACCATAGGTCATCAAAAATAAATCAGTCTCGATATATCGTTCAATTTTTTTCAAGCGGGACCCTGTCATCGTATCTTCACCGGTCTCTACCAACTTGACGTTCCAGTCTTCAATTGAAAAGTTCTGTTTTATGACCTCTACATTCGAATAGCCGCCTTCAAACCTAATGTTCAAATCACTATTTTTCATATTAAAATTAATAAAATAATCTTTGATCATATCTCCTTTATGACCGAGGCAAATGATAAAGTTTTTGAATCCATGTGAGGCATAGTGCTTCATAATGTGCCAAATAATCGGTTTTCCCTTTACTTCAATCAGACATTTTGGAGGAGAAAATCTATCCCCTTCGAGACGAGTACCTTTTCCTCCGCACAATAAAACAACCGGATAATCTTTGTTCATAATTTTGGCCCCTTCATAGAAATAGTAAAATATGCTCTTACACGTTATAATTTTTGTAAATCAATTTATTCGAAAGTAGGAACTATTGCTGTGCTAAATAAAGAAAGACTAGGGCTCGAGATTAAGAAAATTAGAAAATCTAAAAAGATTACTCAAAAGGAACTATCTGCTGATATATGTAGTCAATCAGAAATAAGTCGTATCGAAACTGGAGATTTTTTCCCTGGAATAGACTTGCTATATTCCATAGCAACCAAACTTACTACTCCACTCACTCACTTTTTCGACATTTTGACATATGAAGAGGTGGAACTAACAAAGGAAATAAAGAGTAAAATCCTTGGCCTTTCATATAAAAAAGAATATTCCGAATTATTGATTTACATCGAAGAATTATTAAACAGTCCTTTTCCAATAAACGGAGACCTTGAGAAGTTCATACTTTGGAAGAAATACGTTGCCGCATATTATCTAGGACGTATTAATGCAGAGACCTGTAGGGTCGAGCTGATGTTACTGATACTTAACAAATCAATCGGTTCAGACGTCATGTTGAACTTTCACATTCAAAATTCTGCAGCGAACATCATGGCTGAGAACAAGAAATATAATGATAGTTTTGTTTTATATCAGAAAATTTTAGATGAAGTTCCCATAGACATCGATGGAATATCACTTAAAATTAAAGTTTTATATAACCTTGGGAAGTTATCGTACATCGAAAAGAATTATTCGAATTCTTTGAAATATACAAACGAAGGTATTGAGCTATCCATCGAATCATCTAACATGTCGCTGCTTGGCCAATACTATTATCAAAAAGGTGCTGTATTCGAGGCTCTGAACTACGATGCCGAACAGATTGGTTCGGCATACTCAAAGTCACTTTTCTTTTTTGAATTGTTAAAACTCGATGTTCATAAAAAAATTCTGATTCAAAACAAGGGAACTTATATCTCTAACTCTTAATGCTCAAAAGGTAACTCTGTTTTAAGTGTAGATGCAGAAGCATTCGCATGAGTGCTTCTATCTGTTACCGAAATAGCTGTCGAACTAAACAATAAGGTAATCCCTAGTACAAGAAGGCACACAATATTTAACTTGCTATTTTTCATTTTCTTATATCCCCTAACTATTTTTTCTACTTTTTTAAGATATCAAAAACTATTGCCATAAAATATGTGTTTATGCATATTTTGGTGGATTACACTTTTTTTTGTTAGGACTTCAAGACTAGAGTATTAATTATATAAAAAGTAAATATGATTCAAATGTATTCATCATGTAGCGTTTTTAAGTATAAGCATTCAATTTACACGTAATTGTCGGTTCTTTTTAGTCAGTAAGCTTTTTAAAAGAGTTGTTCATCGTAACCCTTTAGAACTATTTCTTGGTGATGACTATTCAAGCAATAAGAACTTAATTTAAACCATAAGAAATATGACCTTGTTCTCAAACCGTCAGATCAATAGCTTCTCAACATCTAACCTAGAGGCATGATATATCCAGGCTGGAAAAAATGACTTATTAGATATCCGTTTTGGCCATAAAAAAAGAACGGTGACTTCTTACGTCATCCGTTCAGTAATCTGCTTATTTTTTTGATTTAGAGTATAGATAGTATAAATTTTTGACTTCTTGATAGTCTTTTTCTCGGAAAGAATTTACGTTCCAGTTTAAACTAGTATCACCAATTTTAACCTGTACTATTCCTTTCTCTGCATTACTTGAATCATGAGAAAATAAATGAAGATATGCATCGACCGAGTTCGGAAAATCCGATGAAGCATACTGTATGTCCAAATCCTTTAATCCTTTGACCTTACTTGAAGGGATATCTGATCGTTTAGGATAGACAATCAGACAATCCAAATCTTTCGGATTACTTTTATATGTAACGAACGAACCTCCTATGAATAAAAATTGAGCATCACTCGTTTTTACGAATTGCATCAATCCTTCAAACTCATTTTTAAATTTTTCCCGACAGGAATTAAAACAAAACATTTCGTAGAAGTCATCCAAATTTAATTCATGTATTCCTGCAGATAAAATCCCTTCCTCATTCATTTTCTCTCCACCCCTCATCTGATGTTAAACTTGTCCTGCTAATCAATCGCATTCAATAAATCAACTCTAAGTTAGCAAACAAATTCACACAAAAATATTTGTTTATGCATATTTTGGATTTAAAGTTATAAAATAACAAAATTTGAGGGTTTTTTATTTATTTTTTACAAAATGTTGTTTTTATTGTATGTAACGAAATCGAAGATGGGTTCAACAGCTCACGATTCATAATTAATTGAAGTTAATCAAATCATCCGTTTAAAAAATGATATTTAAAAATCTATCCTCAAAATTCTCCATACTTTTTTCATATGTTGCTTCTTGGAATATTTTCAAAAATCAACATCGGATTAAAGTTGATTGAGTATCAGAAATATTTTATTAGTACTTCACTGCTAATCGATTTACTAGTTTGCCTTTTATCTCACAAAAAATCAGATGATTAACTCATAAATTATTACAATCACGAAAGAATCATAATCTACATATACATAATTTAACTATATACTTAATGTTGACTACTTTTTATAACCAAGGGGTGCTGATGTGAAACTGATTTATCTATTAAAACAAGCGAAAGACTCTAAGAAAATTGAAGAGTTTATTCTTCAAAACTCGCTTACTACATCTCTAGAGCAGGAACATGACTCAGAGAATTATGTACTTTCTTTAAAAGGATTTAATGAAAATATCAACAAGATCGATGATTTCATCTTTAAAGATTATCCCAATCTTGAGACTGCTAATGTAATCATAGGAGAAAATAGAATAGGAAAGACGACCCTTCTTAGGACAATCAAAGATTTTTTGAACATTAAAATTCATGATGGATTAAATAATTCGTTTTTAGGTATTTTTTACGACGATTCAAGCAATCCAAGTAAGCTCATGTACTTATCAAATCTAGAAAATCTAAAAATCGATACACGCGATTTTAATAATGGTCCAAATCTAATTCAGATTGACGATGAGAATGTAGAAAAATATTTTTCTGAAAATAGTATCATCTATATTTCCGATGTAATCGACAAACAGGATTTCTTCTATAACCGGCATACTCGATCTGAATTGCTTTTTGATGCTTCTACGAGTCATTCTTTATTAAAAGCATCCCAATCGTCACGACAAAGTAAGACTATTTCGTTCAGCAGTCCATTATCCGTATATTTTAACGAGGAGATGACTGATCAGTTGAACTTCGTCAGAAAGTTTCAACGATCTCATTCCCTTTTGGAATTTCCCCTCCCTCAGAGACTTCACCTCGAATTTGACTTGGACCTACTGATGCATACTCTCGAAGAGAGGTTCAATAGCATGTCTCTTAAGAAGAGTAAGAAACCTGCAGAAGAACTATTGTATACGATTAGAAGAAATATCCAGTATCTACTTCTTAACGAAGCAGAGTTCTCAGAAGTAGGTGATGCAATGCTTAACATTTGTCTATTAGATACGCTTATTTTGCATGCCTCACTTGTACCAGAAGAGATTGATGATAAAATGATGGAGTTCATCACAAAAATAAAGGCTATCTTGAGTATATCCTTGGAAGATTTTAATTCTTTCACGACCACTGAAATTTTGGATGTCTTCAAAAAAATATTCAATCTATCCTTTGATTCAATATTTCCAGACTCATTCGAAGAGGAAGTAGAGGTTTTTATCGCAGAACTAATCACACCTTCTAAAGAAAAATACACTTATAATTCATATTACTTGAATCTAGACTCTGATAAAGATTTTACCGCATTCACCTATTTTTTCGAATGGTTCAACTATATTTCTCACATACCATTCATTCGTTTTGACTGGGGGATGAGTACTGGCGAAACTAAATTGCTGAATCTCTATTCTCTTCTTTACAAATCAAAAATCCAGAGACGAACTAAAACACCACAACAGAACATTTGGATTTTGATAGACGAGGCAGATAGTCATCTTGATCCGAGGTGGCAGTCCGAGTATCTTCATAAACTAATATCAGTTGTTTCAAGGATATTCACAGACAGGGAAAGAATTCAAATCATTCTAACGAGCCACTCTCCCGTCCTATTGTCCGACCTTCCTCATTATAACGTCTGTCATCTTACGATGAACGAGTCTCAAAATAAAGTTCAACGTACATTCAATCAAAACATCTATTCCTTATTCACCGATTCCTTTTCTTTAGAAGCAACAAGCGGGCGATTGTCTTCTAAGGTTTTGGAACGAATAGATCGAGAACTCCAAGTTATTAGCGATACTAAGGAAAGAAGTCATGATTTCCAAAGGCGTCTCGGTGAAATAAAAAATATCGTGGACATCATCGGCGAACGCATAATCCGATTCGCTTATCAGGAGAAAATTGATTCTTTATCAATGGCCACTGATTCGAGAAAAGTACAAAAATCCATGGACCTTTTCAAGGCCATGGATAAAAATGAACGCGAGACATTAATAAAATACATCATTGATTCGAACGATGAGGAGGAACCACTCCGTTGATTAAGTTAGTCTATTCAGAAGAAATCGAAATCAGACATCATGAATTTCTTATTCAGAACCTTGTTCCGAAACTGACAAAAGCGAAATCGATTACTTTTCCTTGGAAGAAAAAATCGGTAAATGTACTCATAGAACACTTGAAGTACGAAGGCACGAATTTGGAGTTTAAAACAGCGTTCAAAAGACAGCAGCTGTCATTCTATTCCTACATAGAGAGTAACTTAGAAAGAATATCCAAAGGAAAACCTTCAGAACTCTTAAAGATACAAGAAGAGATGTCTTCCCTTTTTCCGCTCATCATGAATATCCTGTCTTCCCGTGAACAAGATGCGACCTTTAGTGATCATGTCTATCAATTGTTCGGGTATGAAGCGTTCAAGACCGACACATTGTTCAATCTCCTAAAAACAGCCGCTAAAAGACGTAGCGGCAGAGGATCTAGGACACGATTCGGCCTCAAGAATCGTCATCATTTTAGGGAACTGTTGTGCGAAGCTTTCCCAAGTAGAGCTCAAGAAATTTGTGATGCTCTCAATGATGACAAGCTCCCTACATCAAAGATGTTCGAGAAGGCATTCTACACAATTCCTGATATCCATATGACTCTTTCTAATGTAGGAAAATCTAGGATTTTTGAATACGGATGGAGCGATTATGCATTGATTATGGTGGGTGGAGTAATCGTATGCCCCTATTGCAACCGACAATTCGTGACACCATTCTTATCGAGCGACGGTCGAATCAGAGCAGATTTCGATCATTTTCTCTCGAAGTCAGCATATCCTCATTTTTCGATGTCGCTCTATAATCTAGTTCCTTCTTGTAAGCAATGTAATCAAGGCTTGAAGGGGGGGAAAAATCTTTCCCCTGTTGGTCTACATCCGTTCGAGCACGACATGCATTCTTATTTTCGTTTCACCGCTATGCCAGGGACAGTCACTAGTACTGCTTCAATTGATATCGAGGTAGATGACCCTGCTATCTCTAACATAGAGGAATTGATAGACACCTTTAAATTAAGACCACTTTATGGATATCATAACGGACATGCTCATGAAATAGTCAAGAAAAGGCAAATGTACCCTGATGACCTTCTTCATAGACTTCTACCCGAATCACCTTTTTCCGATGTGGAGGAATTAAAATCCTTCATAGTAGGATACGTAGTCGATGAAAGTCGCATCAATGAGGAGCCCTTAAGCAAGCTTAGAAGGGATATAGCCATTCAAGTAGGATTCTTGCCAAAAAAAATTAAGCTAGACGCCAGTTTAATGAATAAGCTCAAGCAAGTGATTAAATGATGATACACCTTCCGAATGTACGTGTGAAAATCAGATGGTGTCATTCATGATACCGGTTCTTCACCATTTACATTTCGATATCTCCTTGCTCGCTCATAAAGATATCTATATAGTTCTTGATCGGAGTATCAATCAGTTGGTTAGCTTTTCCCCATTCGAACAGCTTTATCCTGACTAAAAAATCGTATACGTTCGAAATTTTGAGCAATTCCATTACTAGTTCATTTTTTGCTCGTTTCCTTTTCGAGGTGTTGTTGTTCTCGATGATTGTTCTAACAACACCGAGCATAAGGTCCGTCAACTCGATTCCATACTCTTGTTTTTTAGTCAGATAGCCAACATGACTCAATTTATAGTTCTCGCCACGATATACTGACTGAATATTGAGTTGCTCAAACATTTGCTTACTTAAATCATAGTTTTTTGCTTCGTACGTATTATCGTGCTCGATATATACTTTCGCATCTAAAAGCGTGTGACTCCCATACTTTCTTATCAGTCCATAGACAACCCGCTCTGGAAATTTCGTGTAAATCGTACGGTCTACAATCTCATCAAAATCTGGCTTGATGTCTATTGAATCTTCCTGGATTTTGTTTTGATTATATGAAATGATGTTCATCTTCATTAAATTCTGGTACTCCATTGATTCAGTCAGGATCTTTTCTATATTCTTACGTGTTGATCCATGTCCACTGTAGTCTGTCCAGTGTATGTTGTTCTTTTTTATCAGCTCGTTCAGTCGCTGTAACTCTTTATGTGCATATACTTTTTCAGGAATGAGCAACGCTCCCATCAGGTGGATTTTGTCAGTATTTTTTCCGCTTTCATCAAAAAATATTCTTACAGGAAAGATTTGTTTCATTACCACATCCAGCCCTTTCATTCTTTTTAAGATTTCTAGCTTTACAATTTATAAATCTTTAGGCATAATGTAATGGAAGAATATAAAAAATAATTTGCGTTAATCTATTGGCTGCTCCTATAATTTTGCAGCTTGTTGGTTATCGCACACGAGCAACCCTATTGGCTACTCCATTTTTGTAGCCAGTGGGGTTTTGTTTTTTTGTTTATCGATTCATCTTGTTTTAACCAACTTCTATCCATCTCATACGATTGCTATTTGCTGGTTCGGAGCTTATCGAATACTCATATTTATCAAGCATAGATTAGGGGTGACTTGGTAAACTAGTCAGTATAGCTCTCCCTCTTCTTGTTACTGAATATTATATGCATTCATACGATAAGGAGGTATGACTAAAAGTAGCCTATATTATCTAATGAGAATCACATAATATTCAAGTTGCATCCTCTCTTTCCATGCGATTCTAAATTTAAATCTCACTATAGACTTTTCATTCTCTATCAACTCTTATACAGCATGACAAAACATGCTGATTGATGGCCATCTTCCATGCAGCCATCCGTGAGTGCCAGCTCTTCAACTCAAGAAACGTATTCCAGGCCATCTCATGGACGCCTGCGAGCGTGTAGTCCTTGTTCAGCCTGACAAGTATCAAATAATCGAACAGTCGCTCATCTTCCGCTTCCGACTCCGGATGGTTCAGACCGTAGAATACCCCTGTCGACGTACTCGTGACCGTCTTCACAGTATACCTCGTTCCATCTTCGCTAGTCGCATCGAAATGCTTCATACTGACCCGTGCAGGTGAAAGATTTGGAAAACGCGGATTGCTGCGATATGTCTCGATGGCAAAATATTCTCCTATCTCGCCCACCACGTTCCGTGTCCGGATGATTCCTCTTTCCTTCATCTCTTCATACCAAGTACCATATAACCTCACCAATTCATCATCATCCATCGTTTTAAGATATCTTGTCACATCATCCATGATTCACCATACCTCTCATCAATTTCCTTATAAAGGGCTCTGCTATAGAACTTCGTAGCCTATGTGCTGTTCTTACGATAGGCAATTCAGTTGGACTCGCATCGGAACCCAGCTCTCAGCTCTAGGCATGTACTCCACCCCTACCTATGACATACATGATTCAACTCTTCTACTAGGAAACGATAATTCTTCTGGTCGATGCTTTATACTCTCTTCTTGAAGTATGATTCATAGTCTACATCGTCACCATCTCTCCATCAATCGTCTTCAGCATAATCGTCCTCCCTTTCCCTTAGGCCTCGTCCATAATACTATTTGGTAGATTCAGTTCCTCGAGAGCCTTAATATCTCAATTGCTGCCTTCATGCGTAAATCAGGGTCATTTGAATTCAACGTATCGAGTAATACGTCCTTCGCCTTTCGAACTATCTCCTCGTCGAACATTCCGTCATTCGTATTCAATTCGATTTTCCCTTCGATGATGGCGAACGGATCATTCATGTCTTCCTTAAGGAGTGGCGCCAATCGAGTCTCGTCCAACCTCCCAGAGAATTTAGTCATTGTGCCTCGGTTCTTGACGAAGTCCACGACCTTCTGATCCAAACTTGACTTCGCGACCGTTGCCCTCCACTCGACGGGACGACGATGACACATGCCAATCTTCTGGTCGTCATACTCTTTCAGGTATTGATAAGGACCCGCGATTCCGACATACACAATCGAACCATCCGGGACGAGGATGATATCCCCCGGTTCCACGACGTTGACGAACATGTTGACCACCCCTGTATAGGCTCCGAGTCGCTGACCGTCATATCGGTATTCCCGTTCGAGCTCCCGTCGTATATCATTCTTGTCAGCATTCTCAAGATTCCCGATGCCCGGCCATCCGATACAAACGAATCCTTCGTCGAGGAACTGTTTCCCCCGGTCGAACCCATGCGGTTTGTTCTTGATCTGGAATACTTGTCTCATTGACATCACTCCTTCTTCTGACTTTCTTTTTTGACTTCATGAACTTAGTCTACCAGAGATCATTCTAAACAACAATATCCTAAAACCCTTAAGATATTGTAAGGCTTTTAGGTATTTGAAGACAACCTTTTCCTTGAAGTACGACTTACTTCGGATTTATGGTGGTCAGCCAGGAAACTCAAAAAGGACCGAATTGTTTATCCGGTCCTTTTTCATATATGTGTCACCAAGTGGCGCCTCATGACTCACATCCTCTACTTCCGCCAACTTCGCTCTAGGACGCAACTTACTCGTCTCAGTGGAAATCAGACGAATGATAACAAAGAAACTCATCCACTGTCGACGTCTAACAGGTAAGTACTTTTCGACGTCCGTTTAAGGACCGAATCAAGAAAACTCACACCGATATGTCGAATCGTGTAATCATCGCGAACAAGTAGGACTTGATTGGGTCAAGAGACTGAAGAGCCATGCTTCTACGAACCATTTTACCGCGGACTAACATCTTAGTTCTTCAGGAATCGCACCCTCGGAATCTGATAATCGAACGTACTACATCGAACACAATAGATGGACGGTAGAGAAATTCCATCGCGTCGACACGCTCGGTTATCGTTCTTTGACGTATAAAAAAATCATAAGTAGGTTGTATGACGCCTGGAGAATAGTACAGCACAGAACAGACTGAGAACCTTTGATTCTTAATCCTAATTTTTGTTAAAGACATCCCGTTCATCGTTTGAAGAGAGAACGGACGGTACCTTTCACTTCTCTTCTATACCGTAAATCGTATCCAAGAAGCTTTGTTTTCCAAGATAGACACGTTCCATCTCAGGCGTGTAGTACATATTCGATGAATTGATTTTCTCTATTACTTTCGCTCGCTCGAATACGATACCATATGTATGTTCTATGGATTTCCGTAAGTCGTCAATTTGTATTCCATCCACACTTAAGTGACCAATGAAATCAATCTGATTTCGTCTTTCTCGCGCCTGATAAAATACATCTCCAGAAGGTACCGGGATGAAGCGGACCTTGGCATCACTCCGACAGATTCGCTCATAGAAGATATCATCGAACCACAGGTTCAGGAGGGGATGCTCTATCTCATCACGTATGTTCTTCATCGTATAGTATCGTCCATCTGAGAAGTGGCTGACGACCCTGCTTCGGAAGTCGGCAACATCCCTCTTCCTGATACCTGCTCGTTCGAGGACCAAGATGTTCATGTAAACCTCTTCCTCGATACAGAACAGGTCGAGGCTTTCCTGGAGATTAAGAAGCGCATTCCAGAAAGACCGAGTGTTTTGCGCAGGAGAATCGTCGCGTCGGAAATAATCCTCGGACAACAAGACCCGCCGGAAATACTTCTCACCACTCCCTAACTCTTTCCGGATGACGAGCCCCCATCTCAAATCATATCCGACAATCGACAGGTTCCGCTTGTTCAAGTAGCGATGTCGGAAATCATCGACCTCAGCTCCGTGTGCATCGTCCAGTTCTTGCAAGGTATAGACGTCTTTAGTCAGTATCGAGCGGATGAACTCCTCTTCATTCACTGATAGCTCAGGTATGTCATGAGCGAGATCATTCTGCGAAGTTATGTAGTCAGACAGCTCCGCCTGTATCAGGCTTCGTGTGGAGGGAATCGACAAACCATAGATTTCCTCTAGGTGTAGGAGGAACGTCTCGAGTTGTATCGGGCCCATCTCATCTATAAGGTCTACCAGCCAATCCAGCTTTTTCGTCACCTCCACACCGAACTCAGGCATCCGACGCATTTGTATCGACTCAATTTTGAGATTATCCTTCATGATGTTATGAAGTTCATGATGATTCCTGATATCTAGTGATTCAAAGTATTCCAGGTTTCTATCGTAGATGAGACGTGTATTGTATATACCTGGATTCAAAACGAAAAGCTCCTCGATAGCCACACGTTCCTCGAAGATAGTGTCGAGATCCAGATATCTGATCTGGTGTCCCGCTGATTTCAGGCAACCTTCCGTCCTGTGAGACAGTCCCTCGAAAGCACGTTCTGATATACTATATACCTCCAGCAGCTCCTTTCTACCATATAACTCATCTTCGATAAATGCGAGATAGCGTTGGTGGTGAATTGACACGTGTTTCGTCTTTCGTCCCCTCAAGGCATAATATTTTTCTACGAGTCCCGCCTTCGAGAGTATCGAGGCCTCGCCATTTAGATCCTCATAGAGCCCCTCACTCAACAGCATGCGCTTCCTCTCTTCTAGTCGGAGCAGTGAGTAGACTGCGCGCTTCTCGATGACACCCTTCGGACATTTCTCGAACATGAAGTGGAAAACTTCCCGCGTCTGAAGCAGCACCCGTTCAAAGAAATGGGCATCGAGATCATAGTTCTCATAGAGATATCTCATTCTTCTCGCCTCGACGACATGTGTGAGTGGGATGCTGACGAGTGACTTCATGACGACCTGACGGACCCTCTCACGCGTGATTCCGCTCGCTTCTCCTATCTCTTGCAATGTCATGCCACTCAATCGCTGCTGTAGCATCGTCCTATGTATTTCAGGAATGATTTCTAGTGCCTCCATCAAACACTTCGTTCTTTTGACGACCCGGTCATCCATAATTTCAAGCATCTCGTTCTGTACTAGGGATTCAAGCCCGATTCGCGCCTCGTCGTCCGTCAGCCCTGTCCTCGTTGCCCAGCCGTGGACGGTAGATTGGTCTGTCATGTCGTCGTAGAGAATCGTCAAGTCCCTCTCAATCTTCTTTAGCTGCCGGACACCGATTTTTCTCGAACGCCCCCCCTGCTTCTCCTCGACCAAACTCCACCCACCACCATCTGCCTTATAAGAGCGGATTAGCTTTGCGAAGGTCACTTGACGTTCCCCACCACCGGTCATCTGTCTGAACATGTCGTAATCCAATCCCTCCAACCTTCCATACTTCAGCCCAGATGGTATCAAGAGATTCCGAACGATTTGCTCACTTACTCCACCATCTGCCAAGGCGAGCCTATAGAGTGACTTCCCCTCCATCAAAAATATGATTTCCTCTGAAGTCGCTTCTTTCAATAGTTCTAGGATAGTGCGTCTCGTGTTCGCTCGTACTCTCGCTATGGCTTCCTCGTCATCACTCATGAAGTCCTCGAGATTATATCCTTCCTCCATCACCTTTAACACCGATGACATGCTTAACTTGCTCGCTTTCGCATCTGCAAGATCAAGGAGCCCAAGCATTCGCATATCCGCAATCATTCCATCATCCTGTGACATCTTTCATATCTTCCCTTCCATCTCTTTCCCCCCATTATATACCAATCTTCAATCACACGGGTCGCTCATGTCTACTTCTTCCTCGAGGTATGTTTCGAGGCGTGACTCCTGATTGTCTGCACCGTTACCGCGCAATGAACGATATGTTTTATCAATCTCATCCACCACCCGATCGAAGTCTCCGTTCACCTCGTGCTCCCAATAGCGAAGCACGGTCCAACCCTGACACAGATAATGTTCCGTCTGCTCCTTGTCCCGCTCTCGGTTCCGTTTGATTTTGTTGCGCCAGAACTCGACATTGCTCTTAGGTTCCTTGTAATGCATCGGACAACCGTGCCAAAAGCATGAGTCCAGAAAAACGACGAGCCGCTGAGCGGGGAAGGCGACGTCAGGCGTCCCCAGAAGCTTTCGATAGTTCTTTCGATATCTCAATCCCCGATGCCAGAGCGCATGTCTCACCTTGATTTCCATCTTCGTGTCCATACCCCTGACCTTACTGAGGTTTTTGTTCTTGATTGCCATTTGTGCCTACCTCCTTCTGTTCTGTACCCCTCGTCTATTCAGTTCTTCCTTTTATCGGTCATCCGGAAACCAAAAAAGGCACCTCCACATCATGCGGGGGTGCCTCCATTACGTCTAGATTGCGAACGACGAATCACTTGTCGTCAGTTGTTGTTAATGAAAAAGGATTCCTGCGCAGGCATGAGAACCGGATGACGGTCCTCCAGCTGTTCGATGCGTCGTCCCATCCGTTCGATGAGGCCGACCACTAACGCGTTACCCATGCAGAAGTAACGCATCCGATCGCTCATCGTGTTCGTCCAGTTATCCGGGAAGCCGTTCAGCCGTTCACACTCGAGCGGCGTCAGGAAACGTCGACGCCCGTCGACCTCGACCACATGAGAACTCCGGTTGGTCGTCCCTTCGCTCGTCAGCATCGTCCGGCCAGGCTTATCGAGGTCGTCTATCTCCGACATGCCACCTTCGGCATAGATATACTTGTGTCCATCGACCGATGTCCGCTCAATTTTCTTCGCCCCTCGGAGGAAGTTGAACTTCTCGATAGCCGTATCTTTCAGATAGAACTTCTCTGGCACCGTGTCCTCTGGCTGCAAGATGTCACGGAGCGGGGTCGGTTTCTCGAAGACCGGCTCGGTATGGATGGAGTAGAAACGCCCTTCATGCATATAGCCCGAGTTGTGGAAATTGGCAGAGAACGTGTCCGATATCTCGACGATATCGTCCGGCAGCATACCGACGAGGCGACGATTTTTCACGACCTCCGGCTTGAGCGGGAAGACGGGTGCAAAGAAACCTTTCTCGAACAGGATGTCGTCCGATTCGTAAGAGTCGAGCTCTTTCGAAAAGCCCGAATCATCTCGAGTAGCGAAGATGAACACGCGTCTCCGCCGCTGAGCCATGCCATACTCTGCAGCATTCAGGACACGCCATTCGACCTTATAGCCGAGGTCACGGAACGTCGCGAGCATGACCGCGAAGTCACGTCCTCGTTGTTTCGCCGGCGACTTCAAGAGTCGATCGACGTTCTCGAGAAGGACGTAACGCGGAGTAGTCGCCTCGATGATACGCTTGATTTCCCAGAAGAGTACCCCCTTCTTACCTTGTATCCCCTTCTCACCCGATAGACTCCGCGCGACGGAATAGTCCTGGCAAGGGAAACCTCCAACGACGAGCTGGGCATCGAGGTTCTTGAATGCCTCGTCCGTCACAGTCGTGATGTCCTCGTTAGAGTGGATACCTTCCTTGAAGTTCGATGCGTAGCAATCGAATGCGTCCTGCGCCTTACGCGAAGGTTCCCATTGATTCCCCCACACGACCTTGAAGAGGTCCGGGTTCGCCTGTTCGAGGCCGGTACGGAAGCCTCCGACCCCTGCGAACAGCTCGATTGTGTTTAATCTATTTTTTGTTCCCATGAAATACGAACATCCTTTCGCTATATATCAGTTTCTCAATTATAGCAGAAAATATTCGCTTTGAACAGATCGAAATTTCGAGCCCTCGCAAGAATCTTTTTCGCCTCTACGCCATGTTATAATGAGGCCATCGAAGCACTAAAATAACTATACATATGGAGAGATGATCATGGACCCCCAGAATAATGATACGAACGAGATGAAGAACAAGTCCTTCCGCCTGTCGGAAGAGGTGACCCGCAAGATTTCTGAGCTGGTACGCGAACGTCAGGTGACGACGAACCAGCTCTTCGAGGAGTTCGTCACGTTGAGCGAGAATCGCTCGCATGATCCCTTGCTGACGGAGGAGGACGAGCAGCTCACGTTGTTGCTCCGCCAGATCGGGAACCTTTTCGAGGAACGTTCCCTGCGCCTGAAGCGTCAAGCGACGGACCTAGAATCCGTCCGTTCGCGTCATGAGGAGGCCGTCTCCCGACTTGAGGCCGAGGTCACGGAGGAACGTGCTCGAATCGAGGAGGAAGGACGACTCGCGAGTGAACAGCTCGCAGAAAAAGAAAAATCACTCCTCAAAACCCTTGAAAAAGCGGAGACGGAAAGACAGAAGGCTCTCGATGCCCTCGCGCGTCTCGAGAAAGAACATGTCGACACGGTCAAGACACTGCGTAAAGAGGTCTTCCACTTCGAGGAACAGATTCGCCGCAGCAACGAAGAGAAGGAAAGGCTGCAAAGACAAATCCAGAGCCTGACCGAGGTCGCAGACGACTATAAGGCCCGTTCCCGGAACTCCGAACGCCTGGAGGAGGAGAATAGAGAGCTGATGATGCAAGTCCGGCTCCTCGAGCATGAGAAGGCGCAACAGGCTTCGGCCGTGTCGGAACGCATCGAACTGGCAATCCTCCGGGATCGTGAGAAACGTACCGTAGACGACACAGAGGGACGACCATGAGTACCGTCATCCCGCCAGACCTTGTCCCGGGAAAGATTTATCCGGCCGGGACCGGTTCACCGTCCCATTTCGCTAACGAGCCCCTGAGTCGCCTATTCCGCTTCGGGAAAGGTATTCGTGGACTCGGGAACCAAGGGGGCATCCGTCGGTCGATGATCAAGGGGCGTTCACCGTCATCCTCGACACCAGCAAGCAGACCGAGTGGAAAAATGAATACGATTCCGTGAGTGTGGCGTCCTCGTCTACTACGGCGATAACCAGACACCCGGCAAAGACTTCCGTGATACGAAGCTGCGTGGCAACGAGACGTTCCTGAAGTACTTCGATAACGCATATGATACGGCCGAAAATCATCATGCACCTTTCTTCTACTTCGAACGCGTCGGCGCCAAAGATGTCCGCTACGTCGGACTTGCCCTTCCTTATGTCATCGGCATGACGCGTGAAGAAGTCCTTCGTCGTCAGAAGTTCTATCATCATGGTGACGGAGCGGCCTACGAGAACTTGGTCGCACGTTCACAATCCTTCTCGTCATTTCAGGAGAGTGGATGGTCGACTTGAAGACAGGCGTCGTCGATAGTATACATGAACCTGAGGCTTGGCATGCGTTCCGTATGAACCGTTCATTGCCAGATGAGGAGGAGAAGACTTTCCCGCTCATGCCAGACCGTCTTCGACCACAACTTGATGAGGCAAGCTGCGGACTCGTAGGAATCTGAAAGGACATGTCAATCAAGATCTGGCCACACCGTGAATCCTATATACATCACCATCGGAAACGTTTCGACGAGTCCCTCCTGTAATGTGAGACGGACTATTCAATCATGATGAACACATGATTAGCATTAGATAAGGGCTGCCATTCATCATCAGTATAGAAAGAAGGACACGCCCCAGATTCGAGGGCCGTGTCCTTCCTTCTTTCATTTACTTACGATAAAAGTCTTCTCGAGCGTTTTATAGTATCTTCGTTCGACCTTCACGACGAGTTTCGTCTTAGCCGCCTGTCTCGGGATGGACAGTTTGAACTTTCCGTCCTTCGAAACCAGAATTTTTTTCGAGATACTCTTTCCATTCTTGAAAACTTGTACGTAAGAATCACGTTCTGTTTTCCCCTCGACGAAACGCGAAGTAGACGTTATGTTCTTCACTTGCAACGTTTTTATGGTGCCTGTCACGGTACGTCTTTCATATGGCGAGTCAATCCCCTCTTTACCTTTAGCCTTGACGACTACGGTATATCCAGGAATCCAGCCCTTACCATCCAGTCGATAAAGACCTTTGCTGTTCGCCTTCACCAGATACTTCTTCTGGTTCACTTTGACTTCTACCGTGAGCCCAGGTTCCGTCTTTCCGGTGATTGCCTTTGAAACGTCATAGATGGCATCAATCTGAGGTTTTTTAGGAACATGTTTCACCACAAGGGTCTTCTCAGATTTATTCCCAGCAGCGTCGGTTATCCTGAGGACGAATTTCTCTCCTGCATGGAACGTTCTTCTATTGAGAAAATCGAAAGAATCATATCCGGTCACTCCATAAGAGTTTACGACCTTCCCTTTATAATAGAGTTCTACTAGTGAACCTATCTCTGCCTTTCCATATAGGTGATCGCCTACCATCAGGTCATCGCGTAGGATGAGTCCCGTGTTGATGTCAGGAGGGGTTGTGTCAGAGAACTTCTTCGAGACGACTAGCGTCTTTTCGCCCGATGATAGACGTATCAAGAAAATTTTCACGGTTGAATGATTTTTCAACTTATATGGAAGGCTAAAATCAAGGGATTTGCTGATTTCTTTTTCGAACGTCCGTCCGTCCGCCTCTATTACGACCCTCACGTCCTGCAAACGTTGTTTCAGATTCGTCTTTACCGTGAACGTCTTCCGGTCCACCGATAATCGTGCATCCATGACACCGACTACGTCCTCACTCACAATCTGTGAGGTCACGTTCTTTCCCCGGTCCTCTACTTTGATGGTCACTCGATCGTGCAGGACCAGTCTATCCGTCTCTATTGAGAAAAATCCTGTTTCGCTACTCGTAGAAACGTATTCTTTCGAGTTGACCATGATGGTCACAGTCGCTCGACGATCCGTCAAACCAAGAAACAGATTATCTCCTTGGACTGGGATGTCTAAAGCCTCGATTCTCGGATAGTGTGTGTCGATCGGTATTATGGTTTCTTTACGTGTATTTCCGAACGAGTCAATTGCCCGAAGTTCGATTTTTTCGACATCGCGGAAATCCGTTTCGTTCCTATAATAGATTCCTGTACTGGTATTTCGCGGGACTTCTTTCGACACATTCCTTCCATCCCAATAATAGATGGTCAGCTCGAGCCTGTCGCCATTGTACATCGTACCTTGTATCGTCGAGTCGCTATCCTTCACGGGATTGATGCTCAGTGTAGGAGGGGTCGTGTCCCGGTATTGCAACCTGAGAATTCTCTTGGTTTTCAGAATCGTGTTCTCGACGCTAAGGTGTGTGGGACGATTCCAGGAATTTCGTTCCGAGATGTCAATTTCGAAGCGACCCAAGGAATCACTTTTCATTTTCAGAACATCCGAGGACCCTCCGTACACGGATACCATCATTCCAGGGACGGTCTGACCTGAAATCTTCAACGAATCATCCGTCAGCTCATCAATTGTCGGTAGGGGGACATCCTCATACTCCCCTGATACCTCAGACGACTCGATATCATTTCCATCCGTCAGCTTCATGCTGAACCGATCGCCGTCGTTCCATCCTGGAATCTTAGCTTCATAGATATCGTCGTTCTTACTTTTCCGTATCATTCCATAATGCGAGCTATCAAAGGTTCCATCATCTTTGATTTTGGCGACTTCGACTGATAGTTCTACGCTTTTCGGGAACTTGACAGTGACAATCATCTCTCCGTTCTCGAAGACATAATCCGGAGTAGCCAGCGGCCTGACATCAACGACACCTATTTTTTGTATTCGGCTTGAATAAACTCCATCCTCGCCTTCAATCGTGAAGGAACCCTTGATATGTCTAGGAATCGGCATCAAAAATTCCCCTCGGGAATCTGCTGAGGTACTTACCGTGTAATACTCTTTCGTATTTTCATCCGAGTAATGTGCATAGATTTTGGAATAACGTCTGCTCACACCCGTCAGTTCTCTCGATTCGGACGTGATTTTATTCACCTGGATTTGCCATCCGTATGAATCAGCCTCTGCCATCTCATATCGTTCTTCACCGAACTTGTTTCCTTTAGAATCAAAGACCGCTAATACGATGTACGGATAACTCGACACGTTCGATGGAATCGAAAGGCTGAACTTCCCGTCTGGGTCAGCCAGAATCGACTTACTAGTGATGCCTTCGAATTGTGCATGCACCCTCATTCCCGGCTTCGTACGTCCCTCTACCGTTCTTCCTGCTCGTATCCTCTCATCATTGAATAAGGTCACAGGATTCTCCGACGTCAATTGTGAAGCTTCCATCGTATATTGTTTCGTCAACTCATCAGAGAGCGGGACGTCGGCCCCGAGGTTCCTTACATGGATTCGAAAATCTACCTCATCACCTTTACGATAGATGTCCGGGCTGAGATCATGTTCGAAGTCCCCGTCTAAATCACTGGAGAAGTACTCTACGGACTGCCACGTTCCGGTTTCGTCCTTCACCTGAATAGCCATCGGAAGTCTAGGAAGCGTGTGTCCCGAAATCTCAAACGACTCTCCTTTTCTCGATTGATTCATCGTGAATGGTATCTTAGGGGGATGATTAAAGTCGATGGAGATGGTTCCGCTCTTATCAGTACCGTTCGAGGCATAGACCTTGGCCTCATTAGCAAGCGTCGCGTCGACTTCAAGCGTTTCCTCCCCTGAATAGACCTTTCCGTTCAAAAGTGCCACTACCTGGTATCCATCCGGACTATAAAACCTTCTCTTTCCGTCAGTCGTTCCTAGATATACCGGTGATGATAATTCTGTACGCTGGGCCGAGACATACATTTTCTGCGAACTAAATCCATCCGAGGAAATTTCCCGAACTTCTATCGAGTCATACCCGATTTTTTTAGGGAATGTTTGCTTGAAAATCCCCATCTCATCAGATTTTGTACGATACCATTTTGAATCAAAATGAATCAAGATGTCTTTTTCTGGATCCACTTTACCCGTCACCTCGACATCATGTGGACTCGGTTCGTCTACAATCAGCTCAGCATTCGAGGGTTGTGCCGTATAGATGACGATCATCATCAGAAAGGCCGTCATCACGAGAATCTTCTTACTCATGTCGCGCATTTTCATCTTCTCCTCTAATTGACGTTTCATTCGAACAAGGCGACGATTTCGTCGTAGTCCACCGTCGGATCAGGGCGGAGCTCGCCATTCTCGATTGCGTCAAGCATGCGCTGTTCCTTCATCTTGAGACGGTCATAGATTTTCTCGTCAACCATTCCATGTGCCTCCGGCTGTCCCTGCATCATCATATAGTGATAACGCGTGTACTGTCCTTGCGGCAAACCGAGTCGATGGATACGATCTCGAGATTGCAGCATGTGCGTCAGGTTGAAGGAATACTCCAGATAGACCGCATCATGACAGACATGATGGAGAGAGACCGATTCGGCGAGGGTATGTGGATTCGTGATGATGACATCGAGCTCACCAGCCTGGAACGACTTGATGATACGCTCGCGTTCCTCGAGTGGTGTGCTTCCATAGATGGCCTCGGCCTTGATGCCACGTGCAAGAAGCTCTGTATGGAACTGATCAATCGTATGGATGAATATACACCAGACGACGGACGTTTTTCCTTCATCGTATAGATCAGAGACGAGCTCCACCGCTGCACGGAACTTCCGTGTCTTCGGCACGCGACGTAGAAGATCGACCTCCGACCGATCGAGTACGACCGGAGGAGTGTCCGATTGTTTCGTGAAGGATAAGCCTGAGGCCTCT
This sequence comes from Exiguobacterium sp. Helios, assembly GCF_014524545.1. Classification (NCBI taxonomy): domain Bacteria; kingdom Bacillati; phylum Bacillota; class Bacilli; order Caryophanales; genus Exiguobacterium; species Exiguobacterium sp. Helios. The sequence goes on along the minus strand of NZ_CP053558.1, from coordinate 50,914 downwards.
TCTTCCCCATACATCTCCTGGAAGTCGAGCGCCCGTAACAGGAGTTCGGGGCAGGTGGACGCCTGAAGAAGTCGGATGTACATGCTGAATGGATTACCCGTGTACTTACGATGAATCAGGTCGATGATGGCCTGTTCGGTATCGTTCGCCTCCACATGGTATTGGATGTCGGGTTCTGCCTGTGGAACTTGTAATTCATGCTTCGTCGTCCGCCAGAAGAACGGCAACAGCTTCGCATTGATTTCCTCAATTCTTGTCGAGGTGGGGTTCTTCAATTCACTCGGCTTGAAGTTGAAGAAACTCTTATAGTCCTCGGCGTATAGAATGTTGAGGAAGTTATAGATGTCCTCATAGGTGTTCGGTATCGGTGTACCAGTCAAGACGTACTTGTAGGACGTCAGCGTCGAAAGACGCTTCGCGATTTGAGCGCGCTTGCTCGTCATGCCCTTGATTTTATGAACTTCGTCAAAGACGAGCATCGTACGACCATCGATGACGTCACTCAGCACTCCCTCGAATCGTCCGAGAGACTCATAGTTGACGAGGACGAGGTCGAATGAATCTCCGCCGAGACGCAGTTGTCGGATGGGTTCGTCCGTATCGTGGATGTTAAGTAGCCGAAGTTCTCGCTTCGTCCCGAAGTTTTCGACGTATTCATCCTTCCAGGCGAGGAAGGTGTTCTTCGGGCCAATCATGATGATTTTGTTCACTCGATTAATCTCCCGTGAGGAGAGATAGGCGAATGCCCCGTATACCATCGAAGTCTTTCCCGCACCTGGTACGGAGAAGTTAGCTGCACGATGCATCTCTGCCATATAGAAGGCAGATTGCATCTGTTTATCACGGAGCTCACGATGGAGTTCACGGTCGACAATCGATGCAAAGCGGCCGTACTTGTCCTCGATACGATCGTCTTGCGTCTTCAGCAACATCGCATAGTTCGAGCGTTCCTCGATGAGATAGGTCTGTCGGTCAAGATATTCAGCCAGCGCGCGTGTCACTACGACATCGAAGTCTCGTCGTTGACCAAGCTTCTCGAAGAGCTCGATAATCTTCCTCATCTCCACGTACGTCAGGTCATCACGGAAATGAGGATATCCCTTCTCCACGTGATAGTAAGGCTTCAGCCTCGTTTTGATAGTGAGCTCGTTCGCTTTTATTTTTCCCGGCGCTACGTTGTCGTGTATCACGAACCGACCATCGTCCACAGTCAGAATCATCGCGTCCTCCTGCAGCATCTCCTTGTCCAATATGATCGTCCCCTTGTCGTAAGTCAGTATCTTCTTGATGATGAGTTCTTCAATATGTTTGACGTAGATGTTCTCTTCGCGCATCCTATCTGCCCAGAGCAAGTCGAACTCGCGACGCGCTCGAGGAATTTTCTCGACGTCGAAGGGCGAGGAAAGCCATGTCGTCGTAATGTCGAAGGACTCGAAGTTGTTACTTATGGCAGCGCTAGTTTCATTGTTCGAGCCTGTGAAGTAGATGATGTTACCCTCACCATCCTCGATGAGGCCGAACTTCGAATGGAATAGACCGGATGACTTGAAGCCGATACGGATGTCGACGACACCATTCGCGATCAGATGAGCGAGATTGCAGTAATCCATCATCTCCTGTCCATCGAGTCGTTCGTCGAGTCGTTCGAGCAGGCTTTCAACGGTCTGTTCCCGCAGGGCATAGCCCTGTCTTATCAATACTACGTCCTCCTCGCTCAAATCCTCTGAGACGATGAGACGCATCCGTCCACCGTTCTGGACGAGTCCCTTGACGCCCTGACCATAGGAAGCCAGCGCCTTCGAGCTGAAGTACCCGCTGACCCGGTCATAGGAGACCGCCCTTCCCAGGACGGGTGTATAGAAGTCCTTGCCAATCTGATGCTCCGTCGTGTAGTAAGAAGGAGAGAGCACAAGGTCACAGAAATCAGATTCGTGACTCATGAGTTTCTAAGTCCTCCCGAATTTGATTAACAAGACGAACGAACTCTTTTTTCGACTCTACATCCATTCTAGCAATTTGATCCGCATCGATTTTTTTAAGTGTCTGGATGACGGTGTTCAACAAATCAATCGGCTTCATTTTGATGTTCGACAGAACGGTCTCATCTATTCGTTTACTGACGATAGAGCTCGCCTCGTCTCGCATGTCCTTGAGGTCCTCATTCACTTTTTTTACCGTGTTCAATGTAACACTGGCTTCCTCTTGATATTTCTCATGGACCTTTTCAACAATTTCATCATATTCCTCCAAAAATTGTTCTCGGTTGCCTGCTTGGATGATTTCCTTACCGATGCGTCGTATATGTCTTGTCAAGTCACCGACTTTCGAAAGCGTCATTGCCGTAAACAGCGCAATCTTGACTCTTTCATGTTCCTCTTCGTCCTTTTCCTTATTCATGATGAGCATGATTTCTTGGAGCGGACCATCGAGGCCCATGTCGCGTGCTACATAGTATTTTCCCTCTGCATTGATGAACTCAAGGAATTCGACCATGAGGATCGCCTTCTTGAGCATCTTCTTAACGTCCCCTTCAGTCTTGTTCGTGTTCAAGGCATATTCCTTCACCGTGAAATATTTGTTCTTCTCAATATCGTTGTAGACCTCGACTAGGTTGTCAATGGCGTTGTACTCGACCGGGCGCTCTTCACCATGTTGGAGGTTAAGCTCGAGTCGCTTTATGTCGATGGCGGAGAGGCCTTCCGACGGATCAAGGATGACCGCCTCGAAGAATGACGTCTTCCCTTCACGTTTTAATTGACGAAGACACGTGTAACGACGGTTCCCGTCGACAACCGTCCCATCATTCAAGACGACGCCGGGTAGACGTTGTCCGCTGCGATTGATATCTTTCCTCGTGTCGTCGAGTGCCGATTTATTGGACTCGACGATGAATTGTTCGACGAGATCATTGTAATCTTCCTTCGAAAGGGCCTGGATGTCCTTCCCTTCCGACTCATAACGGTTCATCGAGCTGATAATCCGACCATTCTGACGGTTATAGAGTAAGTGTTCAAGCGGAATCTGATGTACTGGATAGCTGCGTGTCTTTCCCTTAATCGTCAGTTTTCGAGTGCCGTCTGCTAAAGAGATGCTTTTTCCAATTTCTTTCTGTAGGTCAATCGTGTTATTGAAGTTCATGTCGTGTGATTCCTCCCAAATGTCATGTGCATCCTCGTATGAGGATTCGTTCTCATATCTAAATTTTACACATATATAGAAAATAAAGACAATCTGTTTCAGAAAATAAGTAAGGGAAATTAGAACACCCTTAGTTGTTTCGTATTTTCAGATGGACACAGGCACCCGGTAACCGGGTGCCTGCTCCAAATACTAATCTCAACGCAGATATTTTTCCAATGCGAGACGGATGATGTCCTCTGGTCTCGTCCCTTCCTCTTGCGCCCGATTCCTTAGATTCTTCAACAACTGATCATCCGCGTCCCCGAAGTCAATCTGTATCTTAACGGTACGGCGTGAGGGCAGCTGGTCGATGACGCGCTCATCCTTGCGCTCGTTGAGCATCCGTTTGACCTCGCGTAGTTCTTCCCGTGTCATCTCATAGACGGTCTTCTCACCATCTCCGATAGGATATGTACGTCCATCGAGCATTGCCGCCCGTGGGTCTTCCGGCCAGGATAACAATTCCGCGAGTTTCGAGGACGTGAGGTCCTCCGCAATCGCCTGCGTGAGCAGTTCCTCGCCGAAGACGTTCCAGAATGAGACGAACCGGCTGACCTGCGATTGTGACATTCCGATTTTCCCAAGGAACTCGAGCCATCCGCCCTTTTCCTCCCGGAATTCTGCGCGCGTGTCCTCGTTGCGGAACAAATCATGGGCATGGGCAAGGACACGGCACTTCTCGACGAAGCTCGTCGCATGGATGGCATCGATATGGTTATAGTATTGCACCAATCCGTCCATGTTCTCCGGAAGGTTCTTCGAGACGACGCGCGAGAGAGCGGTCGCTGACAAGGACTGATAAGGGTTCGTGACCGTCGTCGAAGCCGAAAACTTCTTCACGGCATCGACCTTCTCTTCCCTTGCGTCAGGTTTCGGCCCCGTTGCAGGAAGTGTCCCGTTCGCCTGGAAGCTCGAAAACGTCGGTGTCTTCTTTTTGCGACTCATAAAGCGAGCACCTCCTTTGCGAGCTTGAGGTAGGCATCCGTCGCGGGTCCCTTGTGATCGATGACCGGACGTGACTCACGCTGAAGGGACTGGACCTTGACCATGTAAGGGATCGTCGTCAGCACAGGGATGCCGACCTCACGTCCGAGGTCGACAAGCTCCTCGACTGTAGTGAGATCACCTTTCGAGCGCGATCCGACCATCGTCGGGACGAATGCCGCGATGTGGATGTCCTCCTTATAGCGTTTCATCTCCTCTAGTTCCTCCGGTGCCGTGTAGACGGCATCCATCGAGAACTTCTGCATCTGTACCGGCATGACGATGAGGTCCTGGGCGACCAATGCACACCGGGCGTATGGGTTCAGGGCGGACGTCGAACCCGGGCAATCGATGAGGCAGACGTCGAACAGTTCCTCGACGCGTGCCAACTCCTCACTTAGTCGGTATTCGTAGCCCATCTGGCTCGTCAACCCTGTCGGAGAAGCCGATCGGCGTGTCGGTATGAGGTGGATGGTCCCGGTCTCGTACTCACAGTTGACAATGACTTGCTCGATTGGTGAATAGAACGGATCGTTCTCCTCGAGTAGGCAGTCGAGCAATACCTTCCCTGGGTAGTCTTCCGTCAGGCCGAGTCCGTTTGACGTCGAGGCCTGGTCATCCGCATCGATGACGAGAACCCGTAGGCCGTCCCTCGCATAGGCATGCGCGAGGTTGATCGTCGTCGTCGACTTCCCTACCCCGCCCTTCCGGTTGTACAATGCGATTTTCTTCATCAGTCTTTGTCCCCTTCCATGGTATCTGCTTCCGACCTGTCTTCTATGATTTCACGTACGAGTGTCTCCTCGATCATCTGTGAGAGCAGCTCACTGATGCTGAGCCCGCGTGCGTTCGCAATTCTTTGTATCTTTTCTGATGTTTCGGATGGGACGCGTGCCGATACGACGGTCGACGTCGCATCCATCTTTCGGAAGGCACTGACCTTCACGCCTGACGTGGTGGATCGGTTCGCCCGGATTTCACGGACGGTCGCCTGTTCGATTGGCTTCCTACCATCCGTCACGGGAAGTCCGTTCAGTACGACGTCCTCCGGGTCCTCGACGTACATCAGCTCGAATATCTTAGAGGCCGGTAGGCTACCGAGCGATTCCTCGAGCGGCTGTAAGGTATCGTAGGCCTTGACGTAGCGGGAAGCGAGAGAGTTCGACATGCTGACGACCTCGAGGAAGCTCCGCCATTCTTGGTTGTCATGCATCTCCGACTTCGCAATCGAAAGACGTTTACCAATCTCGAAGACCGAGATGGTCTGCACCTTCGCGAGCTCCTGAATCTCGAGGGCCAGGTTCTCGAGGTCACGCGAGACCGGGAGCTTCTGGACTACAGACCCGATGTCCGTCAATCCACTCCGGTAAGGATGCTGTTCCTGCGGCTTGACCTTATGGATTTGTCTGTTACGTGCCTTCATCCTGGGTTCCCTCCCTCTGTCATGCGTCTCGCGAGTTCCCTGAACGGGAGTGCGAGCTCGATACCTTCCTTTGACTTATATTGGAGGACGCTCTTTCCGTTGTCTGCCGCCTTCTCGATGAACGCTGCGCGACGAACGGAAGGTAGTATGTCAAGTCCCTCTGACTCAGCGAGCGTGCGCATCGCCTCGGCATATTCCCGGTCCCCGCGGAGGCCGGTATCGATCGCGACCGGCATGATTCCGGTCAGTTCGAGCGAGGAGTTATAGAACTTCTTCACCTGTCGGATCGTCCGGACGGTACTGCTGAGCTGGTCATAGACCAACTTCTTCGGCATGAAGGGTACTACGACATGGTCCGCACATGACAGCACGACCTTCGAAAGCTCGTTGATCGAGGGCACGGAGTCGAGTATGATCCAATCGAACTCCTCGGCTAATGGTGCCAACATGTCCTTCAATAGGAAGAGCTTGTCCTGCTCCGATATCAGATTGATGAGTCGGGCGTTCCGTTCGTTGGAGGGGAGGAGACTGACGTTATGCTTCTCGTCGTCGAACAATATTTCCTCGATGGCGAGTCCTCTCGCATGGACGTCGTAGAGCGTCATATATTGGATGGTATCCGACTCCTTGAGCATCAGCTTGCTAAGGGATCCTTGCGGATCAAGATCGACGAGTAACGTACGAAGGCCGATTTCACCGAGTGCGTGCCCCATGTTCAATGAGCAGGTGGTCTTCCCCGAACCTCCTTTTGATATGTAGAACGTCAGAATGTTCATCTTCTCTCCCCTTTCTTCTCCCATCATCACATAGGAATAGACTTAAGACAATATTTTTCATTAACAAACTGGTCTTTTTAGTTAAAATAGTATGTAAACAAAAAATAAAATATGTATACATTTCGACGTCGAAATGTATACATATTTCTAATTCTCATACATGATATTTCTTTTGGGTCGAATAGCTTTCTTCAAAGAAACATCTAATTTTAGCGTATCGTGGATTCGTCAAAAATATGATAGAGGGGTAGACCATATTATTATCATTCCATACGTTATAAGAGATTGAAGGAATTAAAAGAGAATTAAAAAGAATTGGAAAACATGAACCGATCATGAAGCCTTTGGTACCAGTAGTTTGCGTCCTTCAGGATATTAGATTTAAGGTCTGCCCTATTTGTAGAAGTTCTAACTTGTTCTTTTTTTGATTCGAAAAAAGACGTTTTCATTCTCAAAGTCCTGTTTATCTTCTAAAATCGTATTTTTTATTGTAATAAGAATTTGTTTTTTTTCCTGAATAGTATGGCACATTAAATACTGCTAATCTGTTGGTCAAGAACTGTCTTATTGTGATGTTTTTATGCATCGGAAGAGTCGAATGAAACATCAAGACACCTGTTTTCAAGAGGATTTTCAAAAAACGTCACGACAAAGAGACCATCATGCGATGGCCGATTTTCGAGTTAGTCGTCTCATCCGGTCGTTGAGGTAGAGGACAGGAGATTCGAAAAACGGACGGTAGACGTCCGTCTCCAAGAGACCTTCCCCGAAACGTAGGAAGTCGTTGCGAATAGAGCGCAGGACCTCACCGCAGGCAGAGAAGCCGTATGTGTCGCTGAGCGATTGTAAGGACGCGGCAGGGACCTCGAGTCGTTCGAAGTCGACGAAGTCGCGAGCGACCTCGCGGAGTTCGAACCAACCAATGAGCGTATCCGCCCGCTCCGCCTCCTTGATCCGCTTGCTGTCGACCTGTTCCTCGAGTTTCATGTGAAACATCAGAGGACGGGTGACGGTATGTATCCGCTTCTGAAGAGAGAGGCTGCCCTTGACGGCAGTGAGGAAATCTTTCGTGTCCTCGACGAGGCGCACGCTGAAGATACGTGATAGCTGGTCGAGCATACCCTTCACTGCAAGGCGATGACCACAGTAGCGCGGGAGGAATCCTCTCACCTCGTCGTACGTGAGAGTCGCCTGTTCCTGGGACTGGACATGGATGTCCCGTTCCACCTGGACGAGGGCTCGTAAGGCCACACGTAGGATGTTGACATGATTAATCTCCATCAAGTGGCGGACCATGCCGCACCAGATGGACGTATAGCCGGTCTTCGAGAGATAGGTGCCGGACTTTTCGAACAAATCACGGTAGTTCTCGAGATAGTCGATGAGCTCGATTGAGACGACGCCGGAGAAATGTACGTCGTAACGGATGAGGCCGACCTCCTCGAACAGACGAAGATTGTCATGCAGGGAACGGACAGATGTACGGGAGAACCCTGCCAAGTCCTCGCTCTCTACGAGCGAAATCATACCCTGGTCGTCACAATGCGACAGGAGCGTGATAAGATGACGGATCCGAGACTTCGTCCACTTCAACGCGAGGAATGGGCCTGGGATATTATAATGATGTTGCTCATACATGAAGCCATCCTGCCGTTTCGTCCAACGCGTCAGACCGCTCATCGCGATCAACAACTTGTTCGCAATCAGTACGTGCCGGTTCACCTGATTCAAAGACATGTCTACACCTCCCCTACTCTTGACTATTACATTCAGTATCATGTCCGGAAGTGAGGCTGTCAAAGTGCATCTTCGGTACGGTCATCGACGACCAAAACGCTATGAACGTTGGTATTAAGCCGTTTTCAGGCATGAAAATGATGTCATTTCGGTACGGTCAAAAACGACCAGAACTTCCAGAATGCTGTCATGTCGCCATTCATGACCTCTTTTGCCTAGTATTTTCATGACTTTTCTTGTACAGGATGTCGTTTCGGTACGGTACATGACGACCAAAACGATAAAATCGTCATTTCAGTACGGTACATGACGACCATTTCACTAAAAAATGTCGTTCCGGTACGGTATCCGGCGACCAAAGAGGTAGAGAAGTCCTCAAATTTTTTTTTTCGAAAAGCGCAAAAAAAGCCAATATGTCGTTCTGGTACGGTCGAAAACGACCAATATGGTGAAAGTGTCGTTCCGGTACGGTATCCGGCGACCAAAGGTAGAAAAGTGTCTTTCCGATACGGTCTGAAACGACCAAAATCGACATAAATATGCGTGGAATCGTCATACAGAGGACTTTCTACCCGATTCAAATTCAAAAATTGGTCGTTTTACGACATTTTTCGACAGTCATAGTTCTTGATCTCTATCTAATCCATGAAGGAAGTCCAAGAAAAGATTGAATTATAATAGGAACTTATGTTCTTATATTGGGTTGGACGTCAAGTTCTGTAGTCTACCTTATGAGATGCACGTTGAGAGTCTATCCATGGCCGTCCCCCTAAAACGACGAAAACCGGATGGACCTAGAGGTCCATCCGGCCTGATTTAGCTTCTCTCGTTCATAGGAGAAGGACGTTGCTCTTATCGTCGAGCTCCCATCGCTCCAATGGATGGAAGTACAAGAAATAGTAATCTCCTGACCGATGCCAGTCTTGGATGATGAAGTCGAGGTCCTTTATGCGATCAAGATTCGTCTCGAGTTCCTTCAGGTTGTCGGCCTTACGGCTCTTGTTGAATCGGATTGAGTGGGTGAACTGACGCCAATGTCGCTTCGCCGGTGTCGCCTCCTTGATTTGGAAGGAGTTGAGACGCTCTTTCTGTAGGACGAAGGAGAGATGGTAAGCGAACGTCCCCTTCAGTCGCTCAATCTGCTCCCCGTAGATACTGATTATCTGTTGTTTCAGCAAATCATCATAGACCTCCTCCGAGACGGTCACGGTGACCTGCGTATCACGGAGCTGGACGGAGGAGGAATTACTAATCTTGACGGAGGAGAAGAGACCGAAGATGGTCAGATCACCTTCCTCGTTTCTGAGGGCGATTCTGTAATAGCCGAGCTTGACCAAGCGTTGTGTCGTCAGCTTGTAGCTATTCCCGCTGTCGTTGCCATAGATCTTCTTGACGAGCTTCGAAATCGGGAACACGATTTTCCGGCTAGTCTGGAACGTGAGGTCCCGGTAGGACAGGATTTCATTGAATGCCTCGAAGTCCCTTGCATCGAGGTCCGGTACCTTACCGTCGAGCTCCGCCAAGAACTCGTTGCTGACCAGGACGGACAGGTTGTTCGGCACCCCCTGCTTATACTTGGGGATGAGGGCGGAGTAGTCGTGCAGGTCCAAGGACAAGTCATTCGTCATCCCATCACCTTGATTGAACTTCTCGGTCGAGTTCTTCAGACGATCGGCAATCCCGAAGAAAGGGACAGTAATTGCTGTCGATGTCGCGACATGGGCTTTGGGCTGTACGTGTTTCAACCCCTTCGCAACCTCCCCGATTACCATCAGGATGTCGGTCCGCATCGTACTCGTCCGTTGGTTCTTCGTCTTCTGCCCCCAGTGAGGATACGTATGGATGAGCAGGTTATGGTTCTCAGCCCACTCCTCCAGTTCACGTATATGATCCTGCATGAGCGAGTCGATGTTGTCTGACGAGAATTTTCGTTGGAATCCTTCCTTCCCGGCAATCTCCCAGAATTCGAGATACATCTTATGAAGTCCCCGTAGCTCTTTCATCGGTCCCTTATTCTCGAGGTAGTTACGAACGGCTGCGCGAACCCACCGTCGTTTCAGCTTCGTAAACGAGTAGTAGCGGAGCTTCGTGTAGACGTCCTCCTCGTTCTGGAACTCATAGTACTCCTCATATAGTTTGTCGACATATGCCTCGACGTCGACGATGTCAGTCGAAGCGAGTTGTTCAGTGACGTCGTTCTCCAGAAGCGTCTTTGCCGCCTGCGAGACGACGAGCTGTCTGTGTTGGACGGATGATGTAGAGTCCATGGTGCATCGCCCCCTTTTTTTCGATGCATATAGCATATCATGTCAAAGTATCTGTGGGGAAACCAGATGAGAAGTATGCGCCGGCGCATACTTCTATTATTTCAACTACCTTATTTTTCAAATAAATCACCCCGGCAAGAGGGGGAGTGATGACTAACACGTCGTTAGAAACAATTTACTTATGTACTTTTTAGGCGTCGGATGGGCTTTCCTACTGAGTGTTTGATATCTCTAAAGAAGGATTTGGAAAGGACATATACAATCATGGCACAGGAATTGATCGAGTCGTACGACGACAACTCGAATGATGGATGATGCATTCATGAAGAAGCCGACAAAAGGTTGACATGTGAAACGATTATAGACATGTTTCACGTGAAACAAGCCCTGTAGTTTTACGGATTCTATGTGGCGATGATAAGAATACGTTAAAGTTTGGATGCCGTTCTTGAAGAGGGAAGGGTTCTACGATGGATTCCACTATTTGTGGTGAATCGATGAAAAGACTGGAGCATGTTGATGCGTAGTTTTTCTTCGTCTAAGGGATAGGGGGCGGTCGCCTATTATAATACAGAAGAGTGCGAAGGGGAAGAGACCGGATATGTCCTGTAATGAGCATGATTATCTGACTATATAGGAAATGCCTTGGCCTATCTGACAAGGTTCGTCCTGATTCGTCGGATAGGGGCTAGTCTATATGTGATCTGAGGTATTTCATGCTGCATCACGGACTTTATCTAGACGTCCTAACTCAAGTAGGGAGGACTGTCGAGAACTAAAAATCAACCATTCCTTTCGATGCTGACAATCATACATGAGTCCATCCTTGCTTTCAGAAGGCCGATTGATGTCCATTCACTGATTTTACAGACGAATGTTACGCTCTAAGAAATAGTGTGACCATCCGCTTGGAAGAGGATGGGGGATAAAGGGGCGGAAGACAAGCTGGAATCATACGTCCAAGAAATTATGTATCTAGACTGCGGATATCCACCTCAAAAAAAGTATGCGCCGGCGCATACTTTTTTTGAGGTGGATTTCATCGTCCATAGATATATCTCAGGAATGATTCCTTTTCAGAAAAGAATCACCCCAGCTCTTCTAATAAATAGACGTAGGTCTTGCGCAGGAAACTAAGGATTGAATCCTCGGCGGAATTCCGGACACGACTGCGATTCTGATAATAAACCGACTCACCGGGTAGGTTCAGAATACGCAGGAGGGGACTCTATGTATCAGGTCCTCGAAGAAGATAGAGTTGAGCCCGAAGTCGTATACAGGATGGTCTCGTCCGATTGTTCGGCCATCGCAAAATTGATGAAATCCTCTTTCGACGACCTCTCGAGGAGCCAAGGTACGAACTTCATGAGTTCTGACCGAGAAATCCCGGAGTCGGATAGACGTGACTTATGGAGAAAGATATCCGGTTCGACCTCGACTTATTCTTCCTCATCCTTCAATATGAAGCGAGCATGTCTCTCCCGATGTGTACTAGGATGACTACTAGAGGGAGCAGTTACTTCGGCGATAACATCCGCACACCGTTCTCTCGATGCTTCCGTGCCAGGATGTGTCATAGTTCCGCAGGGGAGATGACGTCTAAATTTCGAATCTTGAGAGACAATCGTTCATAAAGGATACGTGGCGTGAAGATGCCTAACGTGTTATCGGTCATGTCTCGTAGGAGGAGGGAGAACGACGTCGCTTCATAGGCTACCTCCAGGAGCCGTACATATCCTCCCGTGTTGATTAGCTCACGAGATTTTAGTGCTGCATCATTCATATGACTTTTGGTGATTTCTAGCATTTCGACAAACTTTTTCGACGTCGCCTTTTCTGTATCGCGTTCATGAAGAAGGTCTAGGTAACGACGGACGCGATAGGATGAAGCAAGATTTTACGGAAAAACGTCCGACTCAGTTGGAACTTCCGGAACATCCTGGCATAAAGATGGTTCTCGAGGATACGTTCGTTTGGTAATCGTCGGACGATTGTGAGGACGTCATCCAATGACGTGTGTCCGAGGCGATTCCTTCCGTCAAGATGCGAGCGGAGAACGCCACCTGAATCATTCCATGGGAACATACAGTCAAGGGGAAGATGGCATCAGGATGTTCATTACTAGGACAGGGGACGACTTTCAACATCACTTTTTCGTCGTCCCCTGAGATTGTTCGGTCATCGTCAAACAAGCGTAGCTCCTCGAAGGCACCGATGATGTTCCGATAAGGGTTGGAAATTCCTTCCCCCTTCGTCCGTTCCTCGTCTCAAGAGTAGGGATTCGATGATAAAGTAGGAGACGGAATGCTTCTACGATATCGTCAGGTAATAGAGCTTCGCCTGACGACATAAATTCACGAAAGGCATCAGTTCTTAGCGTATCGATCATCTGGTGGGGAATCTTCGACTATCGAGATGTACTCCCGCACCACGAGATTGAGGACGTCTTCGAGACGTACGCCAATCACACAGAGCGACCGAAGTGTCATGTATCCAACCTATCCGAGAGCGGCCCTCTTGCCATACATCAATCCTAATATCTCATAATCGTTCCAATCCGTGACGCGTCCATCTGTGACCATATGAACCCTTTTTCTAGGAGACAGAGCAAGAAGCACGTTGACATATATTTTGATTATAATTTTTTACTAGGGATATTATCCAGGTGATTGTACTCATCATCTTACAAAAACGTGGTTTTGGAGTTACTTTTCTTCATCCAAGTTTTATAATGTTGAAGTGAAGAGCATGTTTGCTGCTGACTTGTCCATGAAAGGAAGTTGTACGAATGAAGGAAAGAGAACTATTTACGAAATACATCGGGATGGATGTCGATGACATCTTCAGAGAATTCGGTCGGAACCCCGACCTTGAACGAAACAAGGCATGGCTGACAAATCTTCAAAAGTTGATGCGCTCGACGGTAGAGGAAGAGTTGCAGCGAATACATGAGGAATCGGGCCTGCCTGAGATATCATTCCGTACCGTGAACCTGAAGGCGAAGACAGGAAGGCCAATCGAGTTGATGTCACTCGACGCCATCGATTTTCTTGAGTGGGTCGAGCTGCCCTGGGAACAAAGTAAGGTTTATGAACGCTTCCGTGATACGTTGTTCATTCTATTAGTTTTCAAGACGGATGATAAAGGAACCATGTTCATTGGGGACAAGACATGGACGATGCCAGAGGACGTTCTGCAGGGGAAAATCAAGACGTTTTGGGTACGAGTCAAGAAACTTACGAATGATGGAATCAAGGACGCATTCCCGAAGCAAGATGCTGGACTAGTACTCCATCTCAAAGCGAAGGGTGGAAACTCAGCCGTGCTTGACTCACTCCCGAACGGGGATACCATCTCAAGACACGGCCTTTGGATGAATGCGAACTACATAGCAGGAATGGTAGACGACATCTATCGACGGGAGTTTCCTGTACGCGTCAGGCAGATTAGCAAGGTTCCAGCCATTAATGAGGAACAAGCAATCCGATTACGACGGATCCTTACTAGAGAGGGGTACATCATCGATGAGTTTATAGCGATCATTGCACAGGAGGTTCCTGGGTATTCGTTAGCGCGATTGACGAAAGTAGATGCAGAACTGTTAGGGTACCGTCTTGAGAAAGAGCTTGCCTTCAGATTCCATCATCAGACCGCTTCCTCGCTGTTTGACTGCATCATATTCGAGAGGGAATTTTTGACCGTTGAGGAACATCCAATCCTCCAGACAAATGCAGGAAAGAGATATCTCAAGGGTAAATTATTACTCTCGCAAATCCTGCAGCTCAGTCCAGGTACCTATGTCACCGAAACGTGCCTTGCACGAGCCGGGATCAGAGAGAAGGATATTTCTGATTACAGAAAATCTGTAGAAGAATGGGTGGATGCAAAGCAATTTTTCACTCTATCTTCGTTGAAAGATAACGGCTTTAAACATGCCTTAGATGACATTGGATTCGAGGATGCCTTTTATGAGAGTATTCTGTCACGTACCGGTGTGTTGAAAAACCTTCGCCTCGGGAAGTCTTCAATCTTTGTAAAACAATTAGGAAAACCTAAGCATGAGCAACTAATGAAGTGGTTGATGGAGAGAAATAAGTCATTACTGATGGACGACTTTCAATTAAAAATAAAAGGTTGCCTATCATTAACGATGAGCGAAAAAGAAATTGTGAATTTAGTTAATAATAGCAAACATTACTATTCGAAAGAATTTGAAAAAATATATGTGAGTCGTGAGGAGTATTTAAATAGTATTTATGATTAACTTATGTAAATCATGAAGTAAATCTTTAACAGGAAGACGGTGGCAAGCTAATCGTGGTCATTCTCAGCTCTAACCGGTACGTCCAAGTCACGAACACTTTTAGCATTTCTAAACATACGAATCTGTGTCTCGATTGATTGTCGCCTCGTCGAGTTCTTAAGTCTCATAGTTTATTTGAAGGAGAAGGAGAAAATCCTGATTAATGCAGGTATCCTCTTCAAAAATTTACGCAATCTACGGAGCGTTCGAAGTATCGACGCTCTGGGACGAAAATAAACAGGCTGCCGTCGTGTTATTGTATCTCGGATGCAAGTCACCACAATAAGGAGGAGTAAGTATGGAAAGGAAATGCATCATGAAGACTTTTTACATCGCCCTCGAATTCTTTGTCGTCGAGAGTAGCGTGTACAATCACGTCAATTCGATGCAGTATCTAGCAGAAGCGGGGGACACTTAGTAGAAGAACTACATGCTTACTTAGACACGTCCATCACCTAAGCCGAGTCAGCAAGTGCTGAGAGTGACATGGACACTGATACCATCTGATAGATTTATATTGTTATGAATGGTTGTTCACCACCATTATGTCGTCATCCAGCACGAACCTTCGGATTGGCTGCGAGTGAACTGAGTTTTTAGGTTGTCTCACCATATGACAATCATTATCTTGGCTTCGCGAAGAAATGTTATTCATAAAAAAAATATGGAGGATGAACATTATTAAAGGAAATATAAATGATCATTTTAAATTTATTTTGGTACTTGTAGCTGTTTTTTTACTTGGAGTAGTAATAATTTTTAACCTTTCAAAAAGTGACAGTAAATTTTTTTTTGAATCAATGAAATTTATATTTAGCTTCATTGCTGCCTACGTTGGAATTAGAGCAGTTGTTAATTCTTCAAGGTCAGCTGCTTTATCAGCTGAATCAGTACGAATAGCTACCGAATCAATAGAATTCAATAAAAATAAAGAGAAAACAGATCAATCTTCTCACCTGATTGCTTTTTCTTTAATAAGTAGAATAAAATTTAATGTACCTAATTATGTTGAAAAACCAATAATTTCTTTAGGTAAATCTTTTGATTACAGAAGCAAATATTTAAATTCAATGATTGTTTATATAAGAAATAAAAGATTCAATATATATAAATCAAACGAATTTCCGTACTCCCTTGAAATTTTTAATAGCGGAAAAGGTGCTGCAATAAATCTTGAATACACCTTTAGCTATGTAAATTTAACAGAATTTAAAGATTACTATTTTAAAACTACAAAAGCTCTTATATCCCATGATTTTCCGGGTTATAGTTTTGAGTTGATTCAAAAAGAAAATATAGATTTAATCCGAATTAAAGATTTTGAAATACAAAATCGTTTAGATGATATGAAGATGGAATTGATAAAATATGATGAGGAAGATGAATTTTATGAGGCATATAAGGAGATGAAAGATTCTGCGGTATTCGAATATGCAATTCATAATTTTATTCCTGAATACAAAGATATAATTAAGTCTCAAGACTCGGTAAATTTTAATATACCGACTGAATTCACAATCTTATGCAATCATTATATTAATGTACAACGAATGGCACAAGAATTAAGAATACATAAAAATAAAGATTTTGATATGGAAATTTTTAATATTATTAAAAATCTTCCTATACCTACTGCTGTAATAAAAATTAGATACTATGATGAGAGTTTAATTAGAAGTGGACAATACAATTTTGATAAAAGGAATGAACTTCAGTACAATGTAAAATTAAAAAATAATTTTGATTCTAATTTTGTTACAAAAGATTTTTATTTGGAAGTCAATCTCTCTCAACCAGAAATAACTAATAAAAATTATGAAATGTGACTTATGTAAATGTTCTAAAGACTATTTAGTAAAGCGATTGCGAATAGAACTGTATACAAAAATTCAACCGTAGTTCTTAGAAGACATACATGAAGAGTCATTAACGTAGATTTTAAATCGCTATGAACAAGAGAAAACTAATTAAATGGCCGACGATTCCTTTAAAAAGAAGAAATCATCGGCCATTTAGTTAGTTTTAGACCGAATTATAATTCAGCCCTATTTTCTACGCTTCAAATAGGAACTGCTGTTTCTAAATTTTTCATTGAGGACAATTTTTTAGAGCGGTTATATATTAATTTTTATAATGAAAAATCAATCAATAATTTCAGATAAAAAATCGGAAATTTTAGAATCGGCTTGAATTTCATTATAAAGTGATTGTGAAAAATTTATATAAGCACCTTGAGATATATCATATAAAACAGTTTCATAATGATCAAAAAACAATAAATAGATTAAAAAATCTTTGATATTTCTAGTTACAAGCACACCATCTTCTTCAAATGCCGTATATAAAATTCTAGCATCGGAAACTTGCAAGTACTCACAACTAAATCCTGTTTCTTTTCTTATCTTAGAGCCGTACTCATTTTTTAAATAAGCACTCATCAAACGAAGTGAAGTTTCTTTTTGCGAAGAAAGAGTACTAGTAGAAATTATACAATCTGAAATTGCATTTCTAATACTTGTAATTTCTGTTTCTTTAAAATGCATAGCAGATAGCTGAACTTTTAGCTCAATTTGAACTTCATCAGATAAATAAATAAGAGAGTTTAAATCATCCATTATTTTTTCCCAAAAACTCTTGCATTGCATTCTTCTTAATCGAGAAGCTGTGTCTTTAGAACGTGTACTTAAATCACGAATAATGTTTGTATCCAGAAAATATTTAATCATTATTCTCTGAAGTTCCTAAATTAGTAAAATAACTATCTAGCGTGGATACAGTTTTCTCTGTAGAACGTCGTCTT
Organism: Exiguobacterium sp. Helios; assembly: GCF_014524545.1. Classification (NCBI taxonomy): domain Bacteria; kingdom Bacillati; phylum Bacillota; class Bacilli; order Caryophanales; genus Exiguobacterium; species Exiguobacterium sp. Helios. The sequence goes on along the minus strand of NZ_CP053558.1, from coordinate 33,444 downwards.
TTTTTATAGTTAATAATTAGTGTCTCAAGTTCAGGATGATCAACAAATTGTTCAGTAGGAATACGCCATTTTCCTTTATTATTAAGCGTTCGATACGCATTTATTTCTTTTGCTTGGCATTTGCGTCTAACCATTTGTGGAGTGATTGATAATAGAGTACTAACTTCATTTACAGTAAGATATTTTGGAAGTACATCAAAAGCATTGCTTGGAATTGTATATTTGGTAACAATTAATTTATAGGCCTCTTCGGACAACTCTGGAGATTCGGATTTCAGTACTTTTTCATGTTCTATCAACACATTAATAGCTCTAAGAATAGATGCGTACTCTTTAAGGGATTCGCTTTTAAATTCACTAGATTCTTCAATCTTATCAATTTGGAGATCACTCCCTATGATGTTCTGAATTTTATCTTTTAGCATAATCTTCCTCCTCTTAGCGAAATAAACGAAACAAACGAAACTTACTTATAATATAGTATAAATTTGAATATAAATCAATTATATTCAACGAAATAAAAAGTCGGAATGTATAGAAAAATTGTCAAGTGGTAAATTCGGAGGTTCAGTAAAAATAATTTAACATACGGTTAATTGGACTGAGAAAAGAGCATTTATAAATGTCTTTTAGGATTATATTATTCAAAAGGAAGATTTATATTCGTCTTTTCTTTTAATGTTTGCAAATAATTATTGGTTGTAGAGATAGACTCGTGTCCAGAAAGATTCATAACTTCGAATAGTGACACTCCTTCGGCTAGTAGTTTAGTAATAAATGAGCGTCTATACCAATGTGGTGAATTGACTTGAGATGTAAGTCGAATCGATGCAGACTGTGCGATCAATCTCAATGCTTCATATGAAATAGAGTCATTTTTTGATTGAAGATTAAAACATATATGAGGGTTATTGATATCTTCAATTTGCATTAACGTTTTTAGTCGATTGATTAGATAAAGCGATTTTTTTGATAAAGGGATACGCCTCCATTTATCGCGCTTTCCTTTAATCTCTAAATAGTTCATATATGATGTTTCATGAACCTGATTGAACTGCAGTGCGAGTAATTCACTAGCTCGCATTCCAGTAGTCAACAATAGATACCCCATCGTCTCGTTCCGCAGCTGCAACAGCTCGCGGTTCTTTTTCTGCTTCACCGTATGGCGGAAGGCGAGGGCTATTTCCTCCATCTCGTCGAAGTCAATCTCGCGCCGGAGCGGCTCCGGCTTCATCTGGTCCTTCACCTGCAACGACAGGTCGCGCGCGTGGTAGTCGTTTATGTGCAGGAAGCGTAGGAAGCGTCGCAGCATGGCATTGCGCCGCTTGACGGTCCGTGGCGCGTACTGGTCATGGACGTCCTTAAGGTACTCATGCAGGTTGAGGATTGTCAGCTGCTTGACGCCCTGGGTCTTCGTCACGAAGAAGCGCAGGATGTAGTCGAGGTCCTGCTTGTAGGCCCGCTTCGTATGCGGGCTCTTCTGGCTATAGATCGGGAACAGCTCCGTCGCCCAGAACAGCTCGAAGATTTCGAGGTCGCTCAGGGCCTCCATGTTCAGGTGGTCGTCCTCGAGCACGGCCAGCAGCTTCTGCCGGCTGTCCGCGAACGCCAGCGCCGCCTCTTCCCTCGGCACCAATCCTCGTGTGTCGTTCTCCATCCCCTTCTCCTCCATCCTCTTCGGCCTTCGACGCTTCCTCTTTCGGACTGTCCTTCGTGTCATATGACATGAAATCCGTCTTTTTTAGTGTATTACATTGAGTTATGGTTTATATATGTATATTTTAATCTATTTATTCTATGTATTGAGTTGTCATATTCTTAATGTATATGAATAGTATAACATACAACTACTTGTGATAATGTCTAATTATCACAAGTAAATTTAAATGGTACATTTAGTTGACATAACATCATTTATAGCGCGAATGGGGTGGGAGGAGGGGCCACGAAGATCAGTCGATTGGAGAGTGCAAAGATGCCCGAAGGAAATCGTGCATATCGCTCTGCGGGTCACTCATCAGTTGTGCCAGTCGAATCGAAAGGGATGTAGAGGGCTAGACAATATATAATAGAAAAAGGAAGCTTACAATAAAAAGATGGAGGTCACGTTATAAAATATCGTTATGTCCTCGCGAGGCTGTTGGTGTCACGGTCTTTTCTTGACGCAAGTGATCGAGGTACAGGCAGTAGAGCATCAGTACGAAAAGTGTCAAATTGATCTATTGCTCTAGATTAACTATGTGTATAAGGTTGTCGGATTGGATTTGATTTACCGTAGGAGTCTCTTTATAAGGCACCTAGATTATAGACAAACCCTCATTTCAAATATGAAATGAGGGTTTGTCTATAATCTGAGAACTTTGATTTTTATCAAAGTTTTTTTCTACTTCATTAAAATCTTAATGATTTCAATTTTTAAATCGGGTTTTAAGTCTTTGTTTGTAATTACACTTCTTATTAATTGATCAATCACAAAATGCTCACTTTTTAATTCGTTTTCAATAAAGTTAATTGCCTCTTCTAATAATAAATCCGCTTCCTTATCCAATCCTTCATTGAATTTTGATGTGATAAAGAACATTTTCACAATATTCCTAATTAAGCTCACAGTGTAGAACATCACAAAATAAAATATATACGTAGTAACAAAAATTATCACGTAGAATAGCCACATTGGAATAAGAACTTTAGTGTGGATAAAGAAATAAACAAATACAAACAATATTATTCCTATGACTGTAAATTGAGCTAAAAAAACAAAACTATTAAAAATTGGTCGTAAACTATCAACCAAGTCTTTTTTACGCATTACTCTTAGAACTTCTCTCGTAAATACAGAGATAATAACTGCTACTCCAGCGATTATTATCCCTATTAATCCTATAAAGCTTTGAATCACGGAGTTGATAAGCGATTTAAACATTGATTCATAATCGACCCAGTTTGAATAAACATTTAATTGGTGTAATACAATCAATGTACCAATAGTTATTAACCAAGTCATTCTCACTTCTGAGCTTTTAATGTTAATTAAATCTTTGAATTTACTATTCATTACGACCCTTCTTCATGTTGATTTCTAGTTTTTATTCTTCTGATTTTATCTTTACATCTTTGAGCAAAGCTTATAAGACTACTTGTTTCAGCAATTATTGCAGTTCTAACTTTTGATTTTCTTGTTGAAAAGCTAATACCATTTTGGCTATATGCTTGCACAGAAACATATCCATTCTCTATTGCTTCTTCACTCGATAATTCAGAATGAATTTCATTTATCATATTTATTTCGCCTTCTACTAACTCGTCATTAAGTTGAAGTCCGTCTGGATCTCTAGATGTTAGAATTAGTTTCCTATGAGTAACTTTCGCACTCTTTAAATCATTCAAATAGTTATCAGCCTCCTCATCCAATCTGTCTAAAAGATCATCATCTGGATTTGGGGGAATGATTTCTAATGTCAATTCTTTAACTTTTCCTAATGCAAAAAGTTCTCTTTTTAAATTATCGAGTGAAAGTCCTTCTCGAACGTTTTCAAATTTGACGTAATAAGGAAACTCTTGTTCCGTATTATTTAAAATTTCGTCTTCAAACAGTTTGTTTAGTATTTTCTCAAAAGCATCGTTAATGTCCTTGTGACCAAAACGATTAGTTCTATTATATGCAATAATCTCTTTGCTTACATCAAAATAAAATTCCACAACCTCGTCATTACTGACTGGAATTTTCGATATAGTCCCATCTTCTTCTAATTTATTCGTAATTAAAGTGGATGTCTTTACCATTCGTCCAACAATAGCCAAATCTTCAACAGCTGTCATACTGTCGAGTTGGACTAATTTATAAGTAATAATCTTAGAATGAGCATTACCTTCAGAATCAATCCATAAAATATTGTCTTCGTAGGAAACATTATCTTTTATAGAAATATATATATCTGTTAATATTTCATTTAGTTTTCCTTTTTTATCTTCAGCATCATACACTTCATAGATGTGCGAATTTAAATTCATCTTAGAAAAATATAAAGTAGTCATACGTATCATTACCTCTCATTAAACATTTTTTACTCTTCGCTTCCATCTTACTATAAATCAAATTAACTTTCCTACTATAGACTTATTGATAGGGTACCCCGATGGTTTTTTTATGATGCTTTTATAGTCTTTTCCATTTTGTATACAGCTCATAACTGCCTAGACATGTTCTTCAAATGTAGTATTTCTACCATTTATTTCCACTTCAATTTTTTTTCTTAAGTACTTTGACTAGCATACTTCCTAATACATTCTGCAATTACGTTTAAACTCAAAATATTAAATCGTACTGTAGCGTAAGTAAGCGATTTTCTCTTGAGTTAAAGCTGCGCGTAGAGACTCTGATTTTTATTCTTCTGAATAGCATGTCCATTCTTTTCGATCATGAAGTGCTGAGAAGCCACCTCTACGATATTTTGCTCTCTCTCTATTTAAGGCCGTGACTGGGAGATCGAAGAGCGAGGAAAACGATTTTATCGAGTCTATTCAGTCTTCGTACATCTTAACAATTTGTAGTTTTTTATCCAGCGAAAATTTAAATTCGGAGATAGAAAAGATACCTTCAAAAATAAACAATTTTGTTATTTCAACTGTCTACTTTTTGGATATAATCTCATATTTTACCATTACTCTTTTTCGTTTGTCATTCTTTTTATGCATTAGGAGTCTGACCTGATTGGCTATCGAGGCTCATGACGTATGGGAAAACCCTATCAAGTGTCAGGTCCTGATTTTATATAGGTATCATCTCTTCTCTTCCTCGATCAGTTTTCATGTTCCTTCTTCCTGATGTACAGCCGTACCATTGTTGATGCATCATTTTTGGACGAAATACATGTTCTTTTTGTAATCATACTCGAAAGTGACTTGTAGCAGGTCTTTCTTGTCATAGCTTCGATAATAATACTGCAAGACCGTCAGTTTAGGAGGGTATCTTACTGGATTGTGGTAATAGACCTCGTCGATTTTAGAATAGTCCTCTGTATAGTAATGACTGAAGAAGGTGAAGGCCACGGGGCTGACCTGGAAGGACATGCCCATGACGTATCCGATGTGGATCATGGAAGCTCATATGACGAGATGGAGATAAGAATCGAGTATCCGTTTGAAGAGGTCAGCCCATATCAGGCGAAGATTCTGAGTGCTGAGGGACGCGAGAAGACCATGTTATTGAGTTTCGACTAGGTTGGCGACGTCCTCTTGATCCTAGATGAAATCTCGCAAGAAATAGACCTGGTCCAATACGAAGTCCGCTCCCTGACACAAGGACGGCATCCACAAAAAGGATAAAAGGAAGTACATCGGTAAGGGGGACTTCTTGAGCAACCCTCCTAGAAGACTTTCGAGAAGGTAGAGGGTGAATAGGCTTAGTCCTTTAAAAACATTATTCTTAAAGTAGATTGAATTTTTTACATTTATTAACTTATACTATTACTAGTCGAACAAACGTTTTGTAATCGGAGGTGCATTATGCAATTAGAAATTGGTCATTTTAATTTTAATGAAATAGATCCATGCTTAAAACATTTATCAAAAGAAAAAATTCATGAAGTGATTACAAAGTATTATGCGAATGAAAAAGTCAAAGATATTTTAATTGAGTACAACATGTCCATCACACCTTCAAAGTTGGTAAAAACATTCCCGCCTGTCTATTTAGAAGCAAAGTGCGAAAAATGCGAATCACATTTATTAGGTGAGCTTCAGTCTAAAACGAGTGATAAAATGATACGACGTAAAGATGCCTGTCCGCATTGTTCTCATAGTGAAAATTCAAGGTCTTGTACTTGTCATTTTTGTGAAGAAGAGGCAATAAAATTAGAAAAAGAAAAAAGAGATGCTGTAAATTCAGTTTTTTTTAATGGAGATACCCCTCTTGTTCTCGAAAGTGACTTGACCTCGGAAGATAGACTCTATTTAAGTGTCTTACTAAGAGCAGCACTTTCTGAAGATATGAACATTACAGTTCCTATAAATAATATTAAAAGCAAACTTGCACCTACAAATCAGCTCAAGGAAGAAATAGTCAAAACTTTGATTGCTAAAGAGATAATACTCGTAAGTGAGCATTCAAGTTTAGATGCCTTCATAATGCAAAAAAATGAGGACGGTAAACATGGCATCTCTTATTACACATATCAAGTAGTTTACAAGCTCAACGTAACTCCTTTTGACGGTAACTATTCTTCGATGATACAAAGGCTATTATATCCTGAACCTGAATCGTTCAATGTGGAATTTTGCTACGAAAAATGGAGACAAGTTGCTTTAAATGAAATTGAAGAATATCTACTATATGAAATGAATAAGGTAGGTTACTCGTTTAAATTAGGGAAAAAATCTTATCAAGTATTTAATCAATTGCTCAATCACTTTTCTACTGCACAAATTTTTAATATCATCTATCGAGCTGTGGCTAATAGTACACGTCGCTATCAGGCAAGAGAAATAACTAAAGTCCATGCTCAAAATTCAGTTATTACTTCATGTGAATCACAAGGACATCGTGCAATTGCAGAGAAGTGGACTTTAAAACCTTATGGTAGAAATTATGACTTACCAGAATCCTTAATTAGTGAAGTACTGTTTAATTCGATAATGCACATTTCTTCTTTAGGATTTTCAGAAGTTCCTACAATGAAATTCAGATGAAAAGATGAAGAATGTTTACGATCTGGAGTGACTCTATCATCTAGTAGAGTCACTTGTCATTAAGCTACGACTGGAAACTCACCAGCTGGGTTAGTCCGCAGTATTTTTGATCAACCTGAAAGAGATTGGCCCTGGACGAGTCCTAACAATACCGGTGTCCTTCATAGACAATTTACTTAAGTTCAAAGTCAAATTCGAAAAAATTATTTTTTAAATTTGTTGAATAATCCCTTGATACGTTCATTTTTTTCTACTACCGAAATTGGTTCCTCTTTTAGCGATTTTTCATTCTTTTTAAAATTAGCTATTTTTGTTACATCAACGAGCAATCCTTTTACCTTACTTGTTACTTCTTCTTTAGACTTTTGAATTTTTAATTTGAGTAATTCCTGCTCAATCTGTTTGCTCAGTTCATACATTTCATTCAAGTATTTGCAGCTTTCGGATTGAGCATACGAGTACTGCTCGACTAATGCAGTATATTGAGGAATGTATTTTTTCTTTGCTACTAAAGAATCATTTCCATAGAAAAAATCTAACCCTGCATAAATAATAGAATCATTCATCATACGATTATGCTCATTGTCCTCTGATTGAATTGCTAGAATTTCTCGTTTCAAATTGGTGATGTCATGTTGAAAAAGTTTTTGTCCTTCTTGTAAAGATGAAATTGATTTATCAATCCAGGTTTTTGCATCATTTGGTGATTCTAACAGTAACCAAGTAATGCTTATATAGGATTGTAAAAATCCCTTGAAATGAACATCAAAAGCAGTATTTTTAGCTTTTGCTCGCTGAATACCAAATGCTTTTATAAATTCTTTCAATGCGTTTTTTAACATTTCTTCAGAATCATCTAAACTTCGATGAGCATCTCTTGAATGCTCTAAATGAGTCAATCCTATATAAAAAGGACCTTCTTGAATTGTTCTAATTTCATTCTCAAACATATTAAACATTTTAGTTTGTTCAGACTCTAAATTTACAAGTTTATCAATTACATCATTTCTGAATCGTATTTCCTTATTTTTCTCTTCACGATTTTTTATAATATTTATTACTGGCATTATAATTTTTGTACCACCTAAAACAAGCTCTATCATAGTCGTTGTCTCCTTTAAAATGAAGAATAAATGAATTAAGAATGTAGATATGTATTTTTAAAATCTTTAATAATAAGAATTAAAATTTTTATTAGAGAAAAATTAATTTATATAATAATTATACACAAAATTTAAAAAAATAATAAATTTTGTAATTGAATACAAAGGTAAAAGAAGAAACTTTTAAAGATTAGTTCATTACTTCTAAAAATACATACAGGATTCTACACAAAACAATAATGTAATAAAATTACAATTGTATTTCTTAACTCAAATTTACTGTTGAAAAGAGTTGTTTTTTTCCCTTTGTTGTTAAAATCGACACAATACGACAATTGTAATGGTATCGAAATATTAAATATTTAATTGAATTAACAGAATAATCTGCTATATTCGAATTATCACCAGGAAGACATTGTCATAAAGAGGTCCTCGAAGGAAAGGAGCATGATTATGTACCGATTCGGAGAGTGGTTACAACGTGAGCGTCTAGAACATGGTTGGAGTCAGGTAGAGTTATCAGAAAAGACGTATGGAGAGATTTCACAGGCAGCAATCAGCGCCTACGAACGAAATCGTTCGCTTCCTTCTCTCCCTGATGTCCAAATCCTCGCGACGGCCTGTGAGCAGACGCTAGGATCCATCCCCTGGGATGAATTCGATTTGAGAGTGGAGAAAAAACGGAACTGGTCGAACCTGAAGCAAGAACGCTTTGATTTGGCAGAACTCCCGCTAGCAGATTCTGTTCGCACATTCGATGGCAAGACATATCAGCTACATGGTCGTATTGCGATTGAACAAGATAGTCAGGAGGCGCAAGAGATTTCGCAAATCTATTACAGGATTCGGACCGTCGTCGAGGAGAACCAGGTCATCGCAAAACGGAAGCATCCGAATGATGAATTGATCCACGTCTCACGTCGCAGACTCGTTCATCAGTAATAAACAATCTATAAATGTGTATCTACTTATTGAAAAATTTTAATCGAGAATAAGAGGAAATGATGACCGTAGCAGCATATCGCTAAGGACAGTCACTCCAATCACATACCGGCGTGTCCCTCATGTGTGACCGGATGAGCGGGATATACGCAGAAATGGTTCGGCGAGAGTCGCCTAAAACTCGCCCACAGGTCACGTATTCGTTGAGGGTCATCGAAAAACCCTAGACAGACGTCCGATATCGGATTTCAGAGTTCGTGGGGGAACGTGCTATAAACCCACCGACTTGCTTGACTTCGACTGTCCTTAAGGATGTGCTGCTGCGCATCGACCTCAAGGAAGGAGTGTACGCCATGCCGACACGTGAACAGAAGCAGAACAAGACCTTTGCCGAGAAGTTGCTCCGGATCCAAGGGAAAGACTATGAGGAGTGGCTTGACGCCCAACATCAACTCGTCATCCAAGAGAACCAGGAACTGATCTTAGAAGCGCTCGACTCGAAACTGAACTTCACATCGCCTGTAGCTACGTCACGGGATTGAGAGGAGGAAAACAGATGGGATTGAATGAGACAGGACTAAGCTTACTCCAGTTCTTTCAAGGACTTGCCGTCATCGCGGCTGCGATTGCCTTCGCGGTCGGTGGATTCTATTTTATCTTTGGTGGGGATCGCGGACGTTCGAAAGCAGTTGGTTGGCTCGTCGGCGGTGCCGTCGGCCTGATCATCGTCATGGGTGCCTTCACGCTCGCGGAGATGGTCAGCGATAACATCAAATTCTAATCTAACAAGCAATCAAACAGACCGTCATTCCAAACTGGATGGCTTTTTTTATTGCTTTCGTTAAGATGTCTCGCTTCAAAGGAGGAGAATGTATGCTCTTTGTCCGTTTTACCGACGTACCAAAAGAGGGCTTTCCGAACTATGAGCGTCTCCCATATGAGGAGGCGCTTTTATTATCCACCCAAGTCCATCAAGAAGCTCAGCAAGCGAACGAACGGTTTGCGAGCGAGTTCCGAATCTTTGATGATGCCGACCAGCTCGTCTACAAAGGAACGTTCCAGTTCGGCGACACGACCTATCCGAATCTTTATCTGCAACTGAAAGATCGGATCCCGCGCATCCGGATCCGAAAGGAGGATGCGACGAAGAAAATCCTCTTACTCGAGAACCTAGAGCGTTTGACGCCGGAATCCTATAAGACGATGACGACGTCAGCGACTCAGCAACATCCGGACGCGACACACGTCTCCCGTTTACGTCGCGGACAGCGCCGTCTCGTCTATGGCGTCAGTGGTGTCAGTCTGTTGCTCTTCGGTACGCTATCCGTTGTCCAACTCGTGCAGCCGGATTCACCAAGTGGTGTCCAAGCGGCAACATCAGATTGGCAGCCGCTTTATGAAGCAGCGTTAACCGGAGAGACGGAGCCGCTCATGCAGCGTCTGGAAAAACAAAAGTCATTGAGTAACGAACAACAACAATTTCTCATCACGCAGTATGTCGAAAAGCAAGACTACGATCAGGCGGTTGCTGTGACGAACGATCCGATCGACGTCGAGACGATCATCATGCAGTCGAAGCCATTCGCAACAGACCGTCAAGAGACATTGCAAGCCTTCCAAGCGGTCCATCCGACGAATGAAGGTGCCTTCGATCTCGCGATCCTGCAGAAAGACTATAAACGTGCCGTCTCCATCCCGGACGTTGAGATGACGACCGCGCGCAAGGAGGCGAAAACGCGTGCCTACATCGCGTTGAAAGATGTGACGAAGGCACAAGAAAGCGTCAAGCTGATCCAAGACGAACAACTGAAACAGCAAGTGGGAACACTTGTCCAACTGGATGAAGAGATTCAAGCACTCGAAAATCAAAAACGACAGTTATCCGAGAAAACGGACAAAAAAGAGCTCGAGAAGCTGAATGAGTCGCTCGAAGCGAAGCAAAGACAAGCTTCTTCTCTTCTTTAATGAAAGTATGGTGACTGAAATAATGATGAACTTCTCATTTCGCTCTCTCGCTACATCTGCTTGGCTGTGGCGATGCCTTGCCTTTTTGATCGCTTTACCAGCTGTGTTGTTCTTAGTACTCAATGTCGTGTTTCAGTTCCTGCAGCAGACAGTCCAAAATCTCTTTCAGGACGGGAAGCTGACGACCGGCTCCCCACTTCAATACGATCCGAGTTGGTGGACGACGCTCGCCTGGTCATCTTCCTTCGCTTTCGCAATTTTTGGTGTCTGTTTCCTGCTTGGAGGATTTCTCTTATTGAAGTATTGGCTCAACTTCCGCAATCTCAAAGCAGCACAAAAAGGAAGTGCCCGCTTCACAACGTTCCAAGAGCTGAAACAGCAATATCGGGATGTGCCAGACCGTAAGGAGACATACAGCGGATCCGGTGGTGTCCCGGTCGGCCGCTACCGTGACCGTCTCTACATCGATGACAGTGCCGTCAACAATCTCGTCATCGGGACGACCCGGTCCGGGAAAGGTGAGACGTTCGTCTTCTCGACGATTGACCTCTACAGTCGTGCCGAACGCCAAGCGAGCCTGATCATCAATGATCCAAAAGGTGAACTATTCGCTGCCTCCAAAGAGACGCTCGAGGCACGCGGCTATCAGGTCGAAGTCCTGAATCTGATGAATCCGTCGCAATCGATGTCCTATAACCTGCTGCAGCTGACGATCGACGCGTATCTGGACGAGAACTACTCCCTCGCCCAGCAATATGCCCGTTCGGTCGCCTACATGCTCTATCATGACCCGAAGGCGAAGGATCCGTTCTGGAGTAACTCCTCGACGGATCTCTGCACCGCCTTGATTCTTGGACTATGCGAACAAGCCAAACATGAACCGGAGAAGATCACCATGTATAACGTCGCCTTGATGTTATCCGATCTCGGCTCACGCACGGTCACTGATGGAATGGGACAGGAACAATCGGCACTCGACGCCTTCTTCGCGTCGTTCCCGGAGAATCATCCGGCACGTATGCAATATGTGACGCTTCATTTCTCCGGGGGGCAGACGCGCGCAAGTATCCTCGCCAATACGAATGCCAAGCTCGGGATCTTTACTCTTGATGCGACGGCACGTTTGACGGCACAGAACTCTCTTGATATGAAACTGATCGGCTTCAACCGCTGGATCCGAGGACGTGCGCTTCCCTTGTCCCGGTTGACGTTCTACTTTCCAAGTGGGAAGCAGCTCGCCTTGACGACGGACGACGATGGGAGTTTCGTACTCCATCACGAAGAGATCCTCGAAGTTGATGCCACTATCATCGTAGAGAGTGAGAGACAACGTTACAACGTGACACTCACGGGTTGGACGGACGAGGCAGACGGGATCTTCGACTGGACGACGGATGCCCCGATCGACATCCGGGAGGTTCGCCAGCACCCGCGCCCCGTTGCCGTCTTCCTGATCGTCCCGGACTACGATCCGACGTTGAACGTCATCGCTTCACTGTACGTCAAACAAGTCTATACATCGCTAGCCCGTGTCGCCTCACAAGCGACGAGCGGACGTTGTGAACGGCAAGTCATCTTCTTGCTCGACGAATTCGGGAACATGCCAGCAATCGAAGGGATGGCGAACATCATCACCGTCTGTCTCGGTCGGAACATTCGCTTCAACCTCGTCATCCAGTCCTACGCGCAACTCGAGAACCTTTACGGAGAGGATTGGAAGACCATCGACGGGAACTGCGGAAACACGCACTATCTATTGACAGCAGATGAGTCGACGGCAGAATTGCTCTCGAAGAAACTCGGGGAGCAGACGATCGTCACGAAGTCTCGTTCCGGACAGACCTTCTCGCTTTCGAAGTCGAAGACGGAGAGTGTCGATGGTCGGCGCTTGTTGACAGCAACCGAAGTGATGGGGCTGAAGGAAGGCGAGATGCTGATCATTCGGGTCATCAAACGACAAGACAAGCAAAAGAACCGGATCCAGTCCTATCCCCTCTTCCTGACCGGACGGACGGCAATGAAATACCGCTATGAATACTTGGCGGATGACTTCGACACGGACCGTTCCATCAACGATCTCGTCATTCCCTGCGCACATGCGCATCTCGACCTGAATACGCTTCGTGTCCCCTTCCATCTGGGCGCCTCAGTTGCTTCGAAAACGGTGGAGACGGATGATGAGACACTCGACGCAACAGAATGGCGCGTTTGTGATGTCCTGCAACCGAAAATCCTACGCTCGATCTTCGAGACGACGGAATACGACACCCTATCCATCACGGCGTTCGAGCAAGGCATCCTGGATAGGACAATCCCTGTGACGGACAACCAGCGTCACTTTTTGAAGACAATCATCAGTAAACGACTCGAGAAACTCCGTCATGGCGTCTAAGGAGGGCATCATATGACAGAACTGACACGCACGGAGCGCGTCCAGCGTGAACTCCGCGTCATCGCGACCATCATCAAGGAGAACAAAAAGCGTCTCCGTCGCGGTGAAGTATTGAACATCCAGACCCGGGACGGATTCCTCGTCGTATTTGAGGAAGAAGACCCAGACTCAGGCGACCGAAAAACTGTTACGCTTATAGACACATTCGATTTTCGGGTCCACGTCAGTAATGGCGATTTAACGGATCCGGAACAGGTGTCATAAACGGAAAAGGGGTGGAGGCATGCAAGCGAAACGAGTACTCTCCGGACTATTGATTTCCTCTGCGTTACTTTTAGTCGGTTGTAGTGAAGAAACGTCGAAAAATACATTAACTCAGATAAAAGATTCTGAAGTTGATAAGATGATGAATGGTAAAAAAGACGGTATTTTATTAGTTGTAAAAGAAACCGATGGAGAATTTGAGAGTTACGTCAATAAGATTAAAAACATCTCTGAAGAAAAGAACAAATCGGTAAAGGTGTACAATACATTCCAACCTGATGGAAAAGAATTAGTTAACAGAGATACTTTCGAATACACATCCGAATTAAAAGGAGAGCGTCTATACTTCATTAAGGATGGTAAAGTACAAGACGAGCTAAATATTAATGCTCTTACTGGAACTCAACTGAACGATGAAGTCGAAAAATTTATTGATCAGAACAGTTAATAAGGAGTGAGTCTTATGACAGATTCCGAGCTAATTTCAAAGTTCAAAGACCTTGAGGATATTTTTAATCTCAGTAATCTTGTAAATGATGCGCTAAGGACTGTTGGATGGATATTAGTTCGGGGACTTGCTGTCATAATTGATGGATTGGAAGAAGTAACGAACACTATCCTGTTAACAAAGACATTTTTTAATAATCCAGAAGTGGTTGAATTCGTTCAGACGATTCAACCTTTTTTGTATGTCATTTTAGCTGGTAGCTTTTTATTTACAGGCTATCTGATCATTTTTCAAAAGAAATTTGACCGTGAAGGTTTCTTGATCAATTTATTTATCACACTATTAATTCTTGGGTTACTTTCTCCGACCATGATAAAGGTGAACGATTTTTCTGATGAAGCGATTGCTCAAACTAAGTCCAGCGATTTGTATAGCGAAAACAACTCTACGATTTCAAATAAAATTTTGCTTCAGAACATTCATGATTTAGTACTTTACGACAAAAAAGAATTCAAAGTAGCTGATCAGAAAGAAAAAATGAACAACATTCCTAAATCCTTAGTAAAAAATCTGAGAGTCAATGAAGTGTTTGATCAAAATGATTTTTCACTTTCTGATACAGGAGTTAAACTTTCTGAGAGTTTTGTAATGTGGGACGGACAAAAGGCTGTGTTAGGCGAACTCGATCAAAGTGGTGTTGAATGGAACAACCAGTATTACTATCGCTATCATCCGAACTGGCTGACGATTCTTGTCACCCTTGGCGTGATGGGCTTCACCCTCTTCTCGATTGCCTACAAGCTGGCTCGACTCTCGTTCGAGTTGGCTTTTAATTACGTCTTGGCGATTTTAGTGGCACCCGCTGATTTACACAGCGGACAAAAGACGAAGAAGGTCATTCAAAGCATCTTGAACACCTTTCTCGTCATCATTCTGATCTTCGTTTCGATCAAACTCTATACGATTGGAACGGCATACTTGGCCGATACACTGGACGGACTCGCCTATTTGATTGCGTTGATCGCCTTCTCTGCCGCTTTGATTGATGGACCAAACATGGTCGAACGTCTCTTCGGGATTGATGCCGGTCTGAAACGTGGTTGGGGTGTCGCACTCGGTGCGTATGCCGTCGGGAAAGGAGCCGCGAAAGTGGGCGCTCGTGTCGCCGGTCAGACGACGAGGATGACATCACGCCCTGCCACTCCTTCTGTCTCGGAAGCAGCAAATGCGAAGTTGCCACCGAATCCGCCACCGAATGGCGGTACACCCGCGAGTCGTCCAGATCGTTCGTCTGAGAGTGCTCCAATTCCATCACAAGCACAAGAGCGGATATCTCGTCCAGCAGGGCCAGAGAATCAACAACTCGAGTCAGTTGAGATGCCAATGCATGGTACGGCGCAAGAGGCTCAGACTGCAGCAGCATCATCGGAATCCGTTCCATATCGTCCAGATGCTGTCGCACAAGCAAAACCCGTGCCATCGACTTCGCAATCGACACTATCTGCTACGCAACCAAAAACTTCCGATTCACCGACGATTGAAAGAAGTGCACACTCATCTGATGCATTCGAGTCACCAGAAACGCCTGTCTCCTCACATCCAGTATCACAGTCTCCACAGACTTCCGGAGTAAATCGCAATCCTGTTACATCTTCAATGGATTCGACACCGTTCGACAAAGCGACTACTAGCGCATCTGCTCATTCTGTGGAAACAACAGAGAATGTGTCTCCGAGCGTCACCTTGTCTGGCTCTTCCAGTGGCTCACCATCCATCAGTGAATCGTCGCAGGAGACGCTATCCGGAACGCAGCGTCAGCGAAAGTCGATTTATCAGACACTGGAGACCACAACGCAGAAAGAACTCAAACATGTTGAACAAACCCAGACACGCGTGACACAGGAATCGTCTCGTATGTACTCGACAGATATTCCGCGTCTAGACCCGAAAAAGGAGTGAGACCATGCAACAGCGCCAATACCGGATTCCGAACGAAGTCACGACCGAGTTGAAAATCAATAAGATGCTCTACCTCTATGATTTACTATTTCTCGTCGCTTTGATCATCGTCCGGTTGATTGCTCTTCCATTTATCCCAGACGTCTTGCATCTACCGTTCACGTGTTTCCTCATCGGGTTCGGAATTTTCCTTGTCATCCGACCGACGACGAATCCGGAAAAGCGGATGGTCCATGTGCTCTATTACGCACTGATCAAGAAGAAAGACACCTATATCGCGTTGGTCGACCGGAATGAATCTTCGAAAGGAGCGTGATCAGATGAGTTTATCAGAAGACACACGATTGAAAACGAGTGCTACGACCGATATCACTTGGCTCGACGAGGTCCAGTTGACGACACCGAAAACAAGCAAGGAGAAGCGCGTTCGAATCCCACCGTCTGTTGCCGCCCTCTTGCCAATCGTCGACTCCACAGCGCTCGATATTTTCGAGATGCAGGACGGGACGTTTTGCGACATCATTCAACTGACTTCAAAAGATATTTACGGACTATCTGAGACGGAGAAGGACCATGATATCTTCTCCCTCGCATATCTCTTACAGGCGTATGTCTATCCATTGAAGGTCATTCCGCTCAATACACCACTTAATCTAGAAAAACAGAAACAACGGATCGAACGACAGCTGCGACAGAATCAGATTGCCGCCTATCGTCCGTTTCTTCAAAAGAAGAAACAAGAACTGATCTACCTTGAGGAGCATCGCACGAATCGCGATTATCTCCTCTTTTTTTATGCTCTGGACGAGGCAATGCTCCGGGAACGGAAGCATCAATTGACGAAACTCCTTCGACGCAGCAACCCGATGGTCGAACTGACGCTAGAACAGAAAATCCACATACTGTTCCAACTGCACAACCCGAATACGAAACCGACCCAGGACGGAAAGGAGTGATGACGTCATGTGGCGTACACGTTTTCTACGAAAGCAAGATTCTGAGACAATTAAACAACAGGACGGCTACAATCCGACATTCGTCCAAGCTATCCAGCCGCAAGGCGGACTCCGCTTCGAACCGAACTATGTCCGGACCGGTGACGGTTATCTCGCCTGCCTCCATGTCTATAAGTATCAGTCGACCGTCTATGATTTCTGGCTCGAGCCAATCCTTAACCTGCCCGGTGTCCTGACGACGCTCGACATCGGAACAGCGGACAAGCGAGAGATGATACGGACAATCAATAAGTCGATGGCCGAGCAGAATACGCGCTTCGAGAATGCAAAAGATAATGTCGACCGAATCGATGCGCGGGAGACGTACAAAGAACTAAATGAGCTCTACGAACAGATTACACAGGGTGAAACGATGAAGTACTTGCATCTCCGACTCTACGTCAAAGCGAAGACACTCGACGTACTCGAACGTCAGGTACAGGAAGTGATGGAAGAACTCGAAGCACGGAACTTCCGTGCAACCGTCTTCCTGAACGAACAAGAATGGGAGTGGCAGAGTCTGTTCCTCAGCTACGAACAACAACAAAAACTACCGAACCGGCGTCGCGGGAAAGAGATTCCGTCGCTCTCGATCGCGGGTGGTTATCCGTTCCACTTCACGTCGCTGCAGGATTCGACTGGTACCTATTACGGGACGACCGACACGAACGGGAGTGTCATCTTTGACTTGTTCCATAAGGATAAGCAACGAAAGTTTTACAATGCGTTGATGATCGGGAAGATGGGCTCCGGAAAATCGACCTTGCTCAAGAAGACGGTCCTCGATCAAGCGATCAAAGGGAATCACGTCCGCATCTTGGACGTGACAGGTGAGTTCTCCGACCTCGTGCGGCAACTTGGTGGAAAGGAGATTGCTCTCGACGGTTCAGCTGGTCGGATCAATCCACTCCATGTCTATAAGACGGTGACGCACGCCGACGGCTCGGCGGACGAAGCACTCTCGTTCATGCAACACCTATCGAAGATTGCTGTCTTCTATCACTACATCAATCCGGCAGCCACGCAGGAAGAAGCGAACGAGTTCGAGATTCTGCTCCGTCAGCTCTATCTTGAGAAGGGACTCTGGAATGAAGACGGTGACGCGCCGATTACAACACATCCTGCGAACGCCTATCCGGTCTTCTCCGACTTCTTAGCGCTTGTCCGCTCCGAATTGTATGTCGATTCTGCGCGTACGACAATCCGCGGAACCATCAGCATGAACCGTATCAGACGGCTCGAGAACATCGAACTCGCCATTACGAACCTCGTCCACAACTACGGCAACATCTTTGACGGACACTCTTCAATCGAACGTTTCGATGAGGAAGCGATTGTCTCCTTCCCACTACGCAACCTGACGAATTTGAAGGACGAGATCTTTCAGGCACAGGTCTTCAACCTGATGAACATGCTCTGGGACGGGATGATCCTCAATGGTGCCGGGCAACTGCGCAGCTACAACCAGGGGGAACTGTTAATCGAGGATGCCTTCAAGTATCTGATTGTCATTGATGAGGCGCATCACCTGATCAACACACGGGACATCGCCCAACCCGCGATTCTATACCTGCAACAGTTCATGCGCGAAGCGAGGAAATACTTCGGCGGCATCTTCTTCGCTTCCCATTTGATTACGGACTTTGTTCCGACCGGTTCGAAGTCGGAGAACGCGGAGAACGTCAAAACCCTGTTCCAGCTGACGCAGTATAAGTTTATCGGCGAGCAGGATGCTGAGAGCATCCCGACGATCCAGACCGTCTTCGACGGACAACTGACCGAGAGTGAGACGCGGTTGATCCCGTCGCTCGAGACCGGACGAATCGTCCTTAGTATCTCCGGTGTGAAGACACTGATCTTCGATGTCGATGTCTCACCCGAGGAGCTGACCTTGTTCGGAGGTGGTGCCTGATGTGGAGTACGGTCCGGCAATCGGCACGTGTCGCCGTCCGGATGAAATGGCGACTCCTGACCTTAAAGTATCGTCTGATTGCACTCGGTATCGCGCTCCTTCTTCTCCTGCTCATTATCATCGTTGCAGGGATTCTCGATACGTTGACTGGAATCGAAAACGATCAGGCAACCGAGACACCAGTTGCTTACTCGGACGCAAGTCTGCAAGTCGGTGATGATGTTCTGCAATACCGGGAAGCGATAGCACGTGAATTGAAAAAGGAGCAACTCGAGGGACAGACGAACGTCGTCCTTGCCTTGATGATGCAGGAGAGTGGCGGACGCGGGAACGATCCGATGCAAGCCAGTGAATCGAAGTGCGGACGTATCGGTTGCATCACTTCTCCCGATGAGAGCATTCGCTACGGCGTGAAACACTTCGCGTCGGTTTTCCGACAAGCGAACGAGGACGTCAAGTTGACGCTCCAAAGTTACAACTTCGGGGGTGGCTTCATCGATTATGTCCAAGAAAACGGTGGACGCTATACGAAACAACTCGCGATTTCTTTTTCACAGATGATGTACCAACGCGTCAAGAAGAGTGGCATCTATCAATGCCATCGTCCGAGCGCGATCGAGCATCAAGCCTGTTATGGTGACATCGAATATGTTGATGCCGTCCTCCGTTATCTGACGCCGACGGTACTGGCAGAAGGCAAGACGGGACCGATAAAAGGGAAACTCCATGCGCCCCTCGACATCCCGCTTCAGATGACGTCGGGGTTCGGATCACGGGTCGTTTTCGGAAAGACGGACGTTCATACGGGCATCGATTTTAGTTGTCACGATACGGATACCGTCCATGCCGTCCGCTCCGTTACCGTTATCTATAGCGGCTTACGCGGACCGTATGGGCAGTTGATACAGATCAAGCAAGGTGAATGGATTACCGCCTACGCGCACCTTTCCGCGCGCCAAGTCAAGACGGGTCAGAAGATCGAAGCCGGGCAAGCGATTGGGATGTGCGGTTCGACCGGACGTTCAACCGGGAACCATCTCCACATCGAATTCAAGACGAGTGATTGGTCCGGACACATTGATCCGGCACCACTCTTTTCGCTATAAGGAGGGATGCAAGATGGCATTGACGAGTCGTCATCTTTTGTGGCTCGCGCTATTCTGTCTGTTACTGTCGATCAGTGCTAACGTCTACCAATACCGTTCGTCGGCATCAGATGGACTACACATGACTTCAGAAAAACACACAAAGGATTCGTCACCAGAAATGATTGTACCAGACTCAACTATCGTCACTGACGCAGAGGAGCCAGAGCAGCAGTCGTCCATTTCTAAGAATGCAGAACGCTTCATCTCGTTTGCATTCACGTGGGAAGACGGGACCTATCCGACGCGTAAGCGACAGGCCAGCCAGTACATGTCGGATTCAATCAAACGGACGTTGTTCGCAAGTAGCGGAAGTGATAGCAAGTTCACTGCCGCCGTCGCTGACATCGAAGTCTTTCCGAATCGGGACGCCCCAGAGCATTGCCTCGTCCGCTTCAAACGGACGTTGACGATTGATGCCAACGGCTATGAAGAGACATCCGATGAGCTGGTCGAACTGACGTTTACACATCAAGACGGTCGCTTCATCGTCGACCAAATGAAGAGTCTCAAGTCGTCAGGGGGTGTTTAAATGCAGACAGGAAAACGAAAGACGTTGACCCGTGACTGGTCACGCTTGTATCTCGGAACAGGGATGTTTTTCTTAATCGGCTTTCTGTTTTTCGGTTTCTCTTCCCTCTTCTTTGCCGAGGAACAACCGATCAATGCGACGCCGATTGGTGAAGAAAAACAGTTGACGAATGGACAGACCGTCACGCTTCTCGACTGGTCTCATGATGAAGAGCGGAAACAGATGCGTGTCCGACTCCAGTTCGACCAACCCCAAGACTATGCGACGAAACTTGTCATTCGCATCGCTTACAAGGAACGACCAACGGATGAGCAACGCGTCCGAGTTGTCTATCACCAGGACGAGCACTATGTCTTCGAAATCGAAGAAGTATCGCGCGACTTTGATCAGCTAGCACTCCGCTTGTATGTCATTAAGCCCCAACAGTCACTCGAGAAGCTGAGTGCTACGAAGCGAGAAGATGCGCTCATCGAATCACTCTATATGGATCAGCGTCGTGTCTCAAATAAATCACTTCCTATTCAACAAGCAGAAGATTATGCGCAACTTTTTCTCGCTGACGAACACAAACAGAGTCAAAAACAGATTAAAAAAATGAAACGTGAACAGACAGAACAAACTTCTCTCATCCAACAAATCGAACAGGACATCGAGTCGAAACAAGCCACGTTACCTGACCTGACACTCGACGAACAAGTCGAACGTGAGGATGAAATATTTAATTTGAAGCAAGACAAAGAAGAAGCACTTCTACGACAAACTGAACTGAAAAAGCAACTCATCCAAGAAGAGAAACGACAAGATCAACTGCGTATTAAAGCACGTGAACTGAAATGGTAAGGTGGCACACACCGTGCCAAAATGCTGTTTTTAATGGCACAGGGTGTGACCTTTTCACGATTTTGATGATATCAGGGAAACACTAGGCTCCGCCTAGGCTAGCACGCTGAGTGATAGCAGTTTCCCCTTATGCTCTTTTTCACGTTTTTGAACCGTTTGTGTTTTTTAAGCTTTTAAAAACTCATTGCACATTTAGCGATTCTATCGACCTTCATCAACGTTTAAATCGAGTCAGTTACGTCACTTCTTTCAATCCTTTTCATTACATGTTGCTGCATCTTCGAGCAGATATGTTTCAGAATTTCGACGATCAAGGAGACGCTTACGGCTTCTCCAAGGGCGTAACTGTGTTCGATGATCGACTGCATGTTGATCCCTCCGTTCCTTGTCTGATTGGTATCACCTTTTTCACTTCTAATGACAGGAGGAACGAAGCAATTGCTCGGAAATCTTTTCATTTTTTACAACGCCGAGACTTACTTTCCTAAAAGAAGGAGGAAGACAGATGGATCTCTTGATTCGCGACATCGACCCCATATTCGTCAAACAACTCGACGAACGGGCGGAGAAACAGATGTGTTCCCGACAAGAATTATTGAAAGGTTTACTGACTACCTGGTGCGCGGACGGCGTCCAATCGACACAAATCACGCGTCTCGAACAACAGCTCGAAGCGAACACCTTACACCTAAAGCGGAGTGCAACAGAACTCGAACAATTGACCAAACTCTTCCGTGAGGTGATGCAGGATGACTAAGGTTCCCGGTGTCATCATCAAGTCGAAGTTCAAATTACCTCAAGCAACCCGACGTGCGCGTCGCTATACGACGTATCTCAATTACATCGATCGACCGGAGACGAAAGCACGGTCGCATCAATTCGAGAATTACCATGACTACATGGAGGATGAACTGAAATCGAGCGGTCTGTTCACGGCGACGCAAGACCGATTGAACGCGACCGAACGAGAACAACTACGTGAAATCTTCCGACGGGCACAAGAGAACGGCAGCATCCTGTGGCAGGACGTTATCTCATTCGACGAGGCTTGGTTACAGGAAGTCGGTGTGAAAGAAAATCGCTACATCGATGAACAACGGTTGATGCAGGCAACTCGCAATGCCACCGCTTTGATGATCGAAAAGGAACAGATGCTGCATGCGACATGGACCGCGGCCATCCATTACAACACGGATAACATCCATGTTCATGTCGCGACAGTCGAGACGATGCAGCCACGCGAACGCGGCAAACGCAAACCGAAAACGATCGAGAAGATGAAGGCACAAGTCGTCCATACGCTTGCCGACCGGACACGTGAACAAGAGAAACTAAATGCCTTCATCCGGGAAGAAGTCCTAGCCCACAAACGAAATCGTTCGACGACATCCGCTTCGAATTGGATCCTGCACCCGGAACTCGTTCGGCAGTACAAAGCGATTCAGAAACAATTACCGGATGACAAACGGCAGTGGTATTACAACATGAACGGCATGCACGAACTGCGTCCTTCACTCAATCAATTGACTGACACGTATCTTGCGACCTACTTCGAGAAAGAGCACAGCGAGTTTAAACAACAACTCGATACCGAGGTCGCATTCTACGAGCGGAGTTATGGATCGGCATCCCAAGCATCGGCTTATCGCAAGACGAAAGAACAGGATCTCTACACACGGATGGGAAATGCCGTCCTGTCCGAGATGCGTGAGTCGTCCAAGCCACCTCAGAAGCTTGCGAAGAAATCTGCATCCTCACCCAAACAAAGAATCCGGTCAGCGTTTCGACGTGAACGGATCATGCAAGAGACGCTTTATCGGATCGGACGACACATGAATGATGAGTGGGACCACCTCAAGAATCAGCGTGCTTTTGAACAACTCGAACAGGAAGTCCAATACGAAAGGTAAGGTGAACCGGAATGGAAGAGACGAAGCAAGTCCGAGTCCGAATGAGTGCCGTGACCGCTGAATTTTTAGAGGAGTATCGTGAGCGGGAACGACTATCCGGGATTGGTCCGGCAATCGATCACATCATCCGTGACTATCAAGAGATAATCAAGAAGCAATGGGATTTGAACTATATCAGTCGTTCCGTATCAAAACAGATCGAACAAGAGTTGACCACGTTCTGGGAAGAACAAATCACAAAGAGTCTCTCTCCGTTACGAAAGAGCGTCAAACAGACAGACCTTCAAACACAGGTATTGATTGAACTGGTGCAAGCCTTGATGCAGACGGAAAGCATCGAGGACATCATCCCGACGACCGAATACCGTCCTTCGTTCCTTGAGACAGCGGAGACGGCCGTCAAATCACGGATCGAACAACGAAAGCAGCATAAGCATTCCGATGAGGAAAGGATGACCCACAAATGAGACGACTGGAAGCTTTCACACTCGCAACGTTTCTCGAACTGCAACCGACCCACGTCACAGTCTTGATTCATCAAGCGCGATACGACATCCCTGTCTCATATGACGAATATTCGTTCCTTGAGATCCTGCAAGAAGAGCCTCTGTTGTTGCTACCGGTATCACGTGATCGTCGTCATCTACTACTGGATCGACTTGCTACCGACCCGATGGTTTTAGAAGAGTTGAACGACTTTGAAGGTGCTGCTGATTCATCCGTTTCGTCTGAAGGAGCGTGAGACACATGGCATATAAGAAGAAAACACGTGAGGATTATCAGAAGGAAGTACAAGCGTTGACCGACAAGATGGAGACGCAGCTCGCTTCTCACTTCGTCAGTCAGGAGAGCATCAAGGAACATCTCGACTTCATGAGCCGGTTCCATCGCTACTCGACTCGGAACATGCTATTAATTGAGGAACAGTTCCAAGGCGCCCGTGCCGTCGGTTCCTATGCGTACTGGGAGAAGCAAGGCGTCCAGGTCCAAAAAGGAGAGAAAGGCATCAAGATCTTCGTCCCCTCCCCCGTTACTTTCATCAAACGAGATACGGATTGGATAGCATGGAAGGACGCAACAAAGACAGAACAAAAGCGCGCAAAGGAAGGTGCTCTTCCAACGCGGAAAGCGATGTACTATAAGATTGGTCACGTCTTCGAGTACACGCAAACCGATGCCCGTGAGAAGGGGCTCGAAGTCTCTGAACTGTTTGCTTCGTATCACCGGAACGGATCGATCCGTGAGGCAGAATCATTTCGCCGTGCGTTGAACGGGATTGCTGAGACACAAGACGTGACGTTACTTGATAAGCCGTTGAATGAGCTTGGTACAGCGAAGGGGTGCTTCTATCCAGAGCTAAATGCGATTGCCCTGAATCCACGGAACTCGGACATCGAGAATGTCACCGTCATGATCCATGAACTCGCGCATGCGAATCTGCATAACACAGAACGAAACGAAGAGCGCGGAATCGAGTTGAATCCGCACGAGAAGGAATTCCAAGCGGAGATGGTCGCCTACACCGTTGCGGCTCACTTCGGTTTTCCAACGGACGATTTTTCGTTATCCTACCTCGCCAGCTGGACACAAGGGAGAGACTTACGCGATAAAGAAGACTTGTTGCACGAAGTCCATCAGACATCCGGTCACTTCATCCGAGAGATTCATAGTTCGCTTGAGCACGAACAAATACTTGAACGGGAAGCATCGCCTCTCAAGATGATCGAACATATCGAGAACGTGGCACACATTACGTATCAAGGGATGTCATTAGCCGAACGACTCGAACGGATCATGCAGCACACACCGGAGGATGTCGGAGCTTACCTGACGAATATCGCCAAGCAGGACACGCAACAAGATTTCTCGACGTTCGATGAGCCAATGATGCTCGTCCATGGCGCGACAGACTTCTTCGAACCGTTCGCGAAAGCCAACGACCGCGATTTCGACGAACATGAGACGATTGCCTATACGTTGGTCATTCCTGGAGAAAAACCGATCAGTCAACACTTCCAGGGTCTTGAGGAAGCCAGTAGCCCGTTACATCATATCCTTAAAACAGAGGTCGTCAGCAAAGAGACCGAGCAAGTACTCGAAAAGGCTTGGTATGACGAAATGATTTCGAAGGAAGATCGAGATTTGGAAAAGGTAAAGCAAATCGTAAGTCGGCAACTACATGTCCCATCAAAGGACTTTCATACTAGATGAGAGCGTAAAAAGAAGAACTGTTTTCATATTGCTTATATAGCAACAGAAATGCGCAGATATGATGTGCTCTAACGTATAATCGAATCGTATTAATTAAAGAGGGTGGGTACTTTATCCAGTAAAAGCTACCCTCCTCTTTCAACAGTGCGCTATACTTTAAAGTAGTTTGTATTTAGTTAAAAGGAGTAACTAAATGGGCATAGAGAAAAGGGAACAAATCAAATATAAGATTTTTCACGAACAGGATATCAACCAATTGATGGATGTATTCTTTTCGACAGAAAAAGAATTGGGCCATGAGGAAACAGAAGTCATCTACACGATTCAATTTAAAGATGGAACAATCGATAGTGGTTCTGATCGATTGACTATCGACCGGAATCGGTCAATACAATCCATCGTCTTTAGTCTCACCAATAAAAGTTTACATACATCAATCGCTTTGAATCTTCACATTGATAAAAACAGCAGTACATACGCCGTCGAAGGTACTCATCAAGAGTGGGTAAAAGAAAAATCGACACAACTTCAAAAAATCATCGATGCTACCCCGAATCAAAATCAGTATCTCGCACACCCTGTTTGGAGAACGGGGCTATCCATTCTTTTAGTTCTCCTTATTTTTAGCTTCATGTACTTACTTATCGAGAACTATTTATCTAGTCGTGCTGGATATGCTTGGCTAATCGTAGCAGTCGTATGGGCTCATTTTTGGACAGGACGATTACTAGGTAACAATTTAGACAACTTGTATCCTGAAGTGGATTTTGATACCTCTATACATCGTGAGAGCAAGAAAAAGAAACAACGAGCCTTCTTGAAATTGATCGTCATCTGCTTTCTTATTCCGTTGTTGGTAAAATTCATTGTGGAACGAATGATTTAACGCTCCTCAAGAAAATGTCTGTAACAGGACATGCCAGTCGATGCGATATAATAAAAACTTCACTACATATAAACGAATGGAGGAACAATCATGAATAACAATCAAGCAGTTGCTTACGCTGTCATTGCCATGGAGCAACTTGGCTATACAATCGAGCAGATTGAAAAAGTTCAAGCCAGCATGCTATCTGAGATGGACTGGTCAGATGAAGAAACAGCAGAAAAGAAAGCAGCTACTATCTTAAAGGGATAAAAAATAAAACAGCAACATCGCTTTAAAAAAGAAGCGATATTGCTGTTTTTGCTTACTTGAAATATTTCTGCTGTAAAATAAACTGTTCAAAGCTGAATTTTGAAATAATCCGATGCCCAGAGCGATCCAACTTCCGTGTTTGAAGATACGCTTCAAATGTGGATACTATCTCTTCCATATCCAATCGTTGTTTAACACCTACGATCATATACGGTTTAAAATTTTCTTCCATTTCTAGAATAAGTGCTTATGCCTCTGTGAGTGTTTGTTCCATATTCATCAACCTTCATTCACCGTGATTCTTTTTATTCATCTGCTTATTTCAATTCAATCTTTTTTTCACCTAATTCTTTTCCCGCCATTCCTTGAGTCGCTTTCAATGTGACGACCGCTTTTGGATCATCGATGTCGTAAGCCATGATTCCCTTCGCGGTACCACCTGGTTTGATGTCATCGAGCTGATGTTCTAAATAAGAGGCATACTTCTCTTCTTGTGGCGTCATGCCTACCTCTAACTTATTGATCGTATCGGTTCCTTCTTGTGTCGCTTCGAAGCAGGCAATCCATGTGGTCATTCCATTCAATGGTTCCTTACTATCATTTGTCGTCTCGTATGTGAAGACGAGTTGTGGCTTCTCGCGGAAGTACTCCTTACTGGGTTCAAGCACTTCTGCCGAGAGGATCTTGACTGTCGCCATGTCGATTTTCAGAGTATCATCCTTGAAATAAACATCCTCTTTTTTCGTTTGCGCCATCTCGACTTTTTCGGTCGGATTTGCCGCCTTCTTAGGTGTATCTTGTGCTGCTTCTTCTGTCCCACATCCAACGAGTAATAACCCTAGCCCAACAATCACGACCGTTTGTCCTAACTTATTCATCTGCTTCAGCTCATTTCTTTTTTAGTCTTCCCACAGTTCTTCCATCAACTCATCGATTTCGTCTGACAGTCGCTGCCGTTCGCGATCATCCTTTTCAATATGACCGTACTCATCGATCCAGATGACATCGCCGGATTCCACCGTCATGGGGAAGCGAGAAATCAGGATGTCTCGCATTCCATCTTCGAACTCGACGACGACCCACTTTCCTTCAATGCGATCGATGATCCCTTTTCGCTTCGTCATTTCGACTTCTTGATCGTGTAGGACGACCCGTTCCCTTCGAAGACGATCGTGCCACTCTTATCGGTCCGCAGCATAGTCGCCTTCGCACGCTTCAAGTTCGTCACGACTTCGTTCGTCGGATGTCCGTAAGCATTCTTTCCGACACTGATGACAGCATACTTCGGTTTGACGTATTTGAGGAACGTTGCACTCGTCGATGTCTTCGCCCCATGATGCCCGACCTTGAGGACGTCCGCACGCAGCGTCTTCTTCTTCGCGATCATGTCCTGTTCCGACTTCAATTCTGCATCTCCCGTGAACAGGAAAGTATTCTTCTTATAAGCGACATGTAGAACAGCACTCCAGTTGTTCAGATCACTGTTCGCATAGTCCTTGACCGGTCCGACGAACTGCGCTTTCACGCCTTTGACAGGAAGCGAGACTCCTACTTTCGCTGTCTTGATCGTCAGCTTCTCGCGTTTGACAGCCAGCAAAAAGTCTTTGTAAGCTTGCGTCGTGTGTTTGACCTTCGGAGCATAGACACTCTTGACCTTGAACGAGTCAAGGACCTCATCGAGTCCACCGATATGATCCGCATCCGGATGCGTCGAGATCAGCATCTCGATGTCACCAACCTTCTGCTTCTTCAGATAGGCGACGAGTGCATCGCCTTTCCCTTTGTTCCCACCATCCATGACAATATCCTCACCACTCGGCATCTTGATGTAGATCGCATCGCCCTGTCCGACATCGATATAGTGGACTTTGATTTTTGGCGTCGCGGCCTCTGCACTCTGTAACGGTCCTACCAATAAGCCCACACTTGCGAGTGCTAGACTTGCACCCATCCATGTTCTCTTCATCTTGCATCGCTCCATTTCTGATTTATAAGTTATCTTCAGTATACCGTGAATACCAGGAGAATAATGGGTAGATTTCCCACCTATCATTTTTTCTTGATGGGTCGCATCTTTTAACGAAAAACCACATAAAAAAACAGACCTTTAACGGGCCTGTTCCAAATAATGTTGCTGAATAAAAGCGAGCAGGACATCGACATCAACGAACCAGGTCACATGCTCGATCGAACCATCTACTTCTCGCACCAATCGAACCTGCGCATCGATGATGGTCACCTTTTGCGAGTGCTCCACCATGTCCATCCATTTTCTCGACTCCTCGTTTTCCAAAGTTGTATTCATTGTCGTCACTCCTCTTCGATTTGCTTGAACACAGCATACAGTCGTGAAGGACATCGTACGAATCCGTTTAATCGAGATAAGCACGGTCATAGCTGAATCAACGAAGGAGTTAAGAACGAATCTAGGACTGTTTCCACTTCATCTTTTAGAAAACAACGAATCGTCGCGCTCTCCCACTGAAAAACTCTCATCCTGCTTTAACTAAGTACAGAAATGCACTTCTTCCCAAAAACTGATAAAAATTTTTCGATATTAAAGCCACCTTAATAAAGTCAAGTGAACTCATTATGAATAATTGTAAATATATTTGAAAAAAAGGATTTTATAAATAAAAATATATTGATAACTAGGATGTTTAATTGTTAGTCTTGACTTATATTTGAAAAAAGAGGTGTTTATTATACGAAAAATCTTAATTATGTTTTTAATAGTTGTCGGTACTCTCATGTCTATTATTCTTTTTATAGAAAACCAATCTGAAAGTGATAAAAAGAACAGCGACATTAACTGGGCTGAGACAATAACTGGTCATGATACACGTAGTCATTCCAATCCTGTCAAAATTGCGATTCTCGATAGCGGAGTAAATCAAAACCATGAAGCACTCAAGAAAGTAAACGTGAAAGAATATAACGCGTTTAGCGAAAAAGAAGAAACGGTTTCTGATGAATTCGGACACGGAACTGCTATTGCTGGTCTGATTACTGGTCAAAGTAAAGAGTTCCGCGGTGTACTTACTGATGCCATTCTATATGACGTTAAGGTATTAAACGAAGCAGGTGAGGGCAAATTAAAAAATGTGATCGCAGGGATAGAATGGAGCATTGAACAGGAAGTCGATATTATTAATATTAGCTTCGGCTTTAACAAGAATTATGAAGTACTACATAAAGCAATCAACAGCGCGTTAAAAAATAATATAGTTGTTGTTGCAGCAGCTGGAAATAACATGGGATTATCAGTAGATTACCCTGCTAATTATGAGAATGTGATTTCTATTGGTTCGATTGATAAATCTTTAAAGGTCGACGAATCTTCTACGATTACTGGAGCAGACTACTTTGCTCCTGGCGTAAATGTAATCTCTACTTCAATTGATGGTGGGTACAAAACATATACAGGATCATCTTTTGCTACGGCTTATGCGACAGGAATACTGGCATCCATCATGTCGAATAATTCAATACAACATACAAAACTATCATCAAGTTCATTGAAGCCTTACATTATTCATGCAGATACGAAAGGTAATGAAAACGTTAAGATCCTAACTCTGAATAAAAAAGTACTGGAGGAATTTAAATGAATAAATGGTTTATCAAAATTTTATTGACTGTCTTTATGATTAGTACATTGATTACGCCTACTGGATACGCGTCTGCAGAAAATACGAATTCTTCGCTACCAACGGATGAGATCACTTCATTGCAAACAGACAAGGACAATATTGAATTAGAAGATGAAAATCGTCCTTTTGAATCTTCGAAAATAGAAGATGGGACAAGTTATAACGTTGATGTCGAAGAAGAATTCGGCATTCATAATGAAAATTTTGAGATGGCAGTCACCGAATCTTCTCAACAAATGAGTGTTGTATCACAGTTACAAACCAAACAAAATGAAATGTCTTCTGAGTTTTTTGTAGATCTTGAAACAGGAGAAATGTATGTAACCGAGTCAATTATCGATGAGGAAAATAATACGCGTAATAAAATCTATGATTTTATTTTTAGTGAAATTGATGGAGAAGAGTTTAAAGCCACTTTAATTGATAGAGAGAGCAAAGAAACGTATGAGATTAATACGATTGACGCTAAAGCATCTGCCATCCCCGTTTTAGCAATAGTTGTTCAAATGGGAGCGCGATGGGCAATTAAAAAATATGGACAACGTGCATTAATTAGCGCTTTTGGAAAGTATGCTTTAAGTAATGCAATAAAAAATGTCGCGAAATTAACAGTGAAAAGTAAGCATCTAAAAAGCAATACTGGAAAATGGGCTAAATTTAATACGAATAGCCAAAGTACAGCAAAGTCATGGATAAAAGAAGCGATGCAAAAGGTTTCCGTTTCAAATTTTGAAATTAATAATAATGAAAAATTATCCTTTAGGTTTGATGTTGGTATGGGAAAAAAGGTTGGGACAAAAGGCGAAACAAAAATCCGAGTGATTATAGGATATGACGGTAAAATATGGTCAGCATTCCCGGTCAAATAATGTTTTCATATACATTTATAAATCAACCAAGTGAACTTTCAAATCACGTTGCAAGAGATGTCCCAACCATTCTTTCAATCGAAGCAATGTTCACTATTACAATTAATAATGAGATTTATTTGGAAACTTCATTACCTATTTTAGAGTTTTATAAATCATTGTATCGCTGGAAAGAAAAATCAAATGCAATACCGGTCCCTGCATTTCATTATTATTCAGTAGAATTCGATGATTACGAAGAAGGTGCTATCATTTCGATGATCCCTTTTTCAAGTCAAGCTAGAGTTAAATCGATATGGGGTGAAAAGGATATCTATAACGTTTTCCCTCTAGACCTTTTAGTTTCATCTTTGCTTGATCTAGAACACACATTGAAGAAAGATATTGAAGCATATTTTGATATTCAGTTAGAAAAATTTATACCGCATATCCCTTACACGTTGCTAGATAATTAACGTTTTTGAATGAAATAGATACGTTTAGTTTCTTTATGGATAATATTTATTATATTTCGCTCCGTGTCCTCCGTCGTAAGGAGCAGGAACGTAGAGATGCCTCGCGCATGCGAGGCGCAGCTCTCGTTATCGGTACGATAGGAGAGCGGTGCGATGAGGATGTTGCTACTTACAGTCTACAGCCTCACGCATGAGCCCGAAAGCTCTTCAATCCCTTCTGCTAATACAGACAAAGGATATGAGGACGTACAGATGATGGGGCAACTCAAGACATCAAAGATATGTAGGTAAATAGCCATTCCACCACTTCTCCTCAAATCACTTCCTCAATGATCAGCATCTCTCACGAATCAATACGCGACTCTTTGGCCCGCAGTGGATTCTTCCACTGTGGGCTTCTTACTGTACTTGGATTTGAGACAAATCCGTTCCGTATCTGCCTATACATCCTTCAAAGAAAAACGGATCCATTTTTCGTCCATGTCTTCCTGGAATGAATTTTGGAAAATGAGTTGTTCTGAACTCATTCAAGTGCTCGCCGGGATTAATGGTAGACTAAAAAAATATCTCAAATGAAAATTCATACGAAGCCTTCTTTGAAGAATTGTTGCATTTAATTTGGCAAACCAACTTGTCAAAAAAAAACACTTTGCTCCTTAAAAGGCGAAGTGTTTTTTTAGTCAGTAATTGACTTATCAAAGACCCAATAAGACTGACCTAAAAAGTTGAGCCCGGTATATAAGACCATGCCAATCAAAATTGCTACTGTTTCCTGGAGGTTTGGAAAGAAGTAGTGTACACCAATCAAGCTAATCCGATATGCTAAAAAATAACTCACGAGCACGACAATCAAAAAGCGGAACCAATAGGACCAACCTCCTGATTCTTGACGGAAGGTGAATCGTCGATTGAGCAGATAACTAATCCATACACCACACGCATTACCAATAGCTGTTGCTCCCCAGTAGCCAGTGCCTATGAAATGATAGCACAACAAAGTTATGGTGAGTCCGACCAGGGTATTTAAGACACCTACCAATAAGAAACGAAGAAATGTCATCATTCTCGTATTTTCTCAACGACATACCGCGGGCGCCGCTTGACTTCCTGATAGATTTTTCCGATGTATTCTCCAATCAGTCCAATGCCGAACAGCTGAAGCCCACCAATGAACCAGATTGACATCATCAATGAGGTCCACCCGTCCATCGTCTCCCCCTCATAACGTTGGTATAAAGCGTAGCCCACAAACCCGACTGACACGATGAGCATGAAGAGTGACAGTAAGAACAACAGTTTAATCGGTCGGACGCTAAACGATGTTACCCCATCCCAAGCGAGTGCGATCATCTTCCGCAACGGATACTTGGATTCCCCGGCTTGTCGCTCGTGCCGGGTATAGGTTACCTCCGTTGCCTGAAAACCAAGCGACGGGACAATTCCCCGTAAGAATAGATTCCTTTCTGGGTGAGCACAGAGTGTCTCGACAGCTCGTTTGCTCATGAGACGGTAGTCGGCATGATTATAGACTGTCTCTACACCAAGCCAATCAATGAAACGATAAAACCCTTGTGCGGTAGTCCGCTTAAACCAACTGTCACTTTGACGGTCTTCACGAACTCCGTAAACGATATCGTTTCCTTCTGCGAAACGGGCTAAAAATTGCTCAATTACACTTACATCATCCTGGAGATCGGCATCCATTGATACGACACAGTCAGCTACTGTATGCCCTTCAACAAGCCCTGCGAACAGTGCATTCTGATGTCCCACGTTATGTGCGAGCTTGAGACCCCGGAAGCGCGAGTCCTGTGCGTGCACACGTTCGATTTGCTCCCATGTATCGTCACTGCTTCCATCGTCGACAAACAGGACGAAGGAATCTTTTGCAATCAGTTTTTTTGCTTGCCATTCCTCGAAGAAACGACACAACGCTTCAATCGTCAGTTGCAAAACATCTTTTTCGTTATAGCAAGGAATGATGACTCCTAATGTCGGCGTATTATCTTTTGTCGTCATGGTTT
>NZ_CP053557.1:285000-392500 GCF_014524545.1 Exiguobacterium sp. Helios | reverse complement strand
TTGACGGAAACCGTCGATTTTCCGACGCCGCCTTTACCGGAAGCAATCGCGATGAATGTCGTGCCCGACTCCGGTTTAAGAATCGATGGTGTCGTCGCAGCCTGGATCCCGTGGTCACCGAGCGCCTCGAAACGTAAGCCGACCGTCTTGAATCCTTTTTCTTTCAACTCTTTGACGATCTGTTGCTGTAAGGCAAGCTGTTCGCCGGATCCTGCCTGCGCCAGTGCGATTTTGAGACTGACATAGTCTCCTTTGATTCGGACATCACGAATCCCGTTCGTATCTGTAAGCGAGCGTTCAATCGTCGGATCGATCAATTGCCCGACCACCTCGCGAATTTCTTGTTCATTCAACATAGTGCCTTCCCCCTGAGAACGTTCGATTTAATCCATTTCAGTATAACAAAAATAAGATAGCGCTTGCACATTTCGACTCGGAAAGCATGACATTTCCTTGAAGACTCGTAAGGAAGCTACCCGAAAGATGAAAAAAAGAGATCCTCCTCTTCACAACTGCAAAAAGGGAACCTCTACACGGTTAAAACATCCGATTCCATGTTGCGGGTCCGACGACACCATCGACCGCTAATCCTTGACGTGCTTGATAGGCACGTACTTTATCGACGGTCTCCGCATCAAAACGTTTCGTGACAGTTGCCTTGACTGCCCGCTGAATCCGTTCGATGTCCCGACTGTTCATATTGACCGCTCCTTTATAGAGCGGTTGTCCCGGATAAGGTACTAAGACATCCGTTGTCGTTTTGTTCAGCTCAAAGTGCGGGTAGTCTTTAAATCCACTCCAGTCTCCGCCCCAGGAGAAACCTTGCCGCTTCATCGCCTGGACGATTTGCTGAAAGTTGGCATCGGTATTAAAGATGGCTTCCGTCCCGTCCATGGAGTATTGAAACAGATCAACGGCAATCCCCCGGTTATGATTCGATTGTCCCCCACGGGCGTTCGTCACAATCGCGCCCGGAGTTGTCCGTCCTTGTGCATACAACTTCTCCTGCTCGGCGTAGGACCGGAATCCTTGCGCCACCCCGACATAAATGCCTTTGACATGAAGTTCACGGATGACTTGTCGTGTCTTTCGGGCAACTTCCGGTGAAAGTCCCGGAACATTCAGTTTCTGGTTGGCCCGTTCTATTAACCAACTGACTGATACAGTCATCGTTCACCACACTCCTTTGTAGACTGTTCCCGAAAACGGATTGCAGTATACTTGACGAAGGCTTGTTTCACTCATTATTCGGAAAAAGGAGTTTTTTGATGAAAAAAAATTTCGTCTTCGCGGGCGGCTTGACCGTTCTCTTACATATCGGTTATGCGATCTACTTTTATACAGTGCATGAAGCGAACGCGACTTATCAGCCCACCCTTCCTAAAAATAGCACCGTGCTAAGTCAGGATACGTCCTTCGTCGGGAAAGTCGGTTCACAAACAGAGTCCGATCCCAGCTCTTTTTTTCAGGACCTGTTCTTGTGGAGCATCCCGCTGACCTTCATTAGTTTGATGGTACTTCTATTCTTCATTCAAAACATACAACGTCGTACATCTTGAACAATAGACCGCTTTTTGACCATTTCCGGTCGAGAAGCGGTTTTTTAACAAAAAAAATCTCCCACCCGTAAGGATGAGAGATAAAACGATTAACGTTTTGAGAACTGAGGTGCACGACGTGCTGCTTTAAGACCGTATTTTTTACGTTCTTTCATACGAGCATCGCGTGTGAGGAAACCTTTAGCTTTAAGTGTGCCACGGAAGTCTGGATCCGCTTGAAGAAGAGCACGTGAGATACCGTGACGGATTGCGCCTGCTTGACCAGTGAAGCCGCCGCCTTTAACCGTTACCATGATATCGTATTTGCCTTCTGTTTCTGTGAGTACAAGTGGTTCTTTTGCAGTCATGATTAAAGTTTCATAACCGAAGTATTCGCTGATATCGCGCCCGTTAACTGTGACTTTACCGTCTCCAGCAACGAGGAAAACGCGAGCTGCCGCGTGTTTACGGCGACCAGTGCCGTAGTAACGTACATCTGCCATCGTGTAGTTCCTCCTAAATTCGTATTAATTAACCGCGAAGTTCGTAAACTTCTGGTTGTTGTGCTTCTTGCTTATGAGTATCTCCAGCATAAACGTGGAGTTTGTTGAACATTTGACGACCGAGGCTACCTTTTGGAAGCATCCCTTTGATCGCGAGTTCAAGCATACGCTCAGGTTTGTTAGCGAGTAAGTCGCGTGCGACAGTCTGCTTCAAGCCGCCTGGATGACCAGAGTGACGGTAGTAGACCTTTTTGTCGAGTTTGTTACCAGTTAAAACGATTTTCTCAACGTTGATGAGGATAACGTGATCCCCACAGTCAACGTGTGGTGTGAACGTAGGTTTGTGCTTACCGCGGAGAAGTGAAGCCACTTCGCTCGAAAGACGACCGAGTGTTTTGCCTTCTGCGTCGATAAGGAGCCATTTGCGTTCTACATCAGTAGCTTTCGCCATGAAAGTTGTGCGCATGTAAAATACCTCCTAAGGAATTTAAAAATTTCTTTTTTGATTTTTCATTTATTCACTGTTTGAATCTATCAGAATCTTAGGTGTACGGGGCTAAGATTGTGGTTTCATAATAAATGAAATGCCAATAAACATTGTATGTTTTTTAGCGGCTAATGTCAAATGCCTTTTTTAGACTCTGGGTAGAAAACTTCCCAAAGGTATAACCCGTGCGGTGGTGCCGTCACACCAGCGACGTTTCGATCCTTCGCTTCGAGCATTCGTTTGATGTCTTCCGGAGTAAATCGACCGTGTCCGACATCAAGCAACGTGCCGACCATGATCCGAATCTGATTGTAGAGAAAACCGCTTCCCTGAAAACGGAAAATCAACTCTGCTCCTTGTTCAATCAGTTCCGCTTCATAAATCGTCCGAACACGATTGTCCGTCTCTGTCTTCGCGACACAGAACGAACTGAAGTCATGAGTCCCGACTAAATGCGCTAATCCCAGACGAATTTGCGCAACATCGAGTGAATACGGAATCAAGACGGATTGATGACGTCGAAACGCATCTTCCGTCTGGCGCACGAAGTACCGATACTCTTTCCCTACTACATCATACCTTGCTTCGAAGTCAGAAGCGACCTCTTTACAGTCACGAACGCGAATATCGTCCGGTAATAACGTATTTAGGGCCTTCACCATGCTTGCGGGGGCAATCGCCAGCTCCGTATCAAAATGAATGACCTGCCCCTGCGCGTGTACACGCGCATCCGTTCGTCCGGAACCGATCACCTTGACCGGGTGCTTATGCATCCGCCCAAGCGTCTTCTCGAGGACTTCCTGAATCGTCAGACCGTTCGGTTGTACCTGATACCCGGAATAGTCCGTCCCGTCATACTGAATCGTACATTTAAAGCGTCGCATCAAAAGCCTCCCCGTAAATAGACCAGAAGCAGTCCGAGGACGATCAGAAGGACGATCAGTCCCGTATCGCGACCTGTCCATTTGGACTCACGGAGTCTCGTCCGTCCTTCGCCGCCCCGGTATCCCCGGGCTTCCATTGCCGTCGCAAGATCTTCTGCCCGTTTAAACGCCGAGATGAAGAGTGGAATCAGCAAAGGAATGATGGCCCGCAGGCGTTCTTTGATCGGACCCGCCGATAAATCGACACCGCGTGCCTGCTGTGCCTTCATGATCTTTTCAGTCTCTTCTGCCAATGTCGGCAGGAAACGAAGTGAAATGGACAACATCAAGGCAATCTCGTGCGTCGGGACACGGACGACTTTAAACGGTTTGAGTAACAACTCAATCGCATCCGTCAGTTCGATCGGTGACGTCGTCAACGTGACGAGTGTCGTAATCGATACCAAATAAAAGAACCGGAGCGATACGATGATGGCAAGGCGCAATCCTTCTTCATAAATCTTGAACCAGCCAAATTCAAACAAAATGGCCCCTTCACGCGTAAACAACAGCTGAATGATAAACGTAAAGACGATTAAGAATAAGATCGGTCGCAGCCCCTTTAAGACGTAACGAATCGGTAATTTACTACTCGCTAACGCAAAAAACGTAAACAGCAGTAAAAAAATATTCGTTGCCGCATTATTGGCTAAAAAGACAAGGGGAATGAAACAAAAGGCAAAAATGATTTTCGCGACGGCCGACGAACGATGTAAATACGACGTCCCTGGTATATGTTGTCCTACGATCATCGTCCGTCCCCCCGTACACGTAAAATCCATTCAATCAATTCCGCTTCCGTCTGAAGCGACGGGCGCAGCTGTTTCAATTGATCGGCCATCTTCCAGGCAAACGCCAGAACATGGGGTAAATCGAGATGGAATTGACGCAGTAACGTTTCTTGACGGAATAGACCCATTGGTTCTCCATCATATGCGACTTGTCCCTCTTCCATGACGACGACCCGGTTCGTATACTCAAGCACCTGGTCCATATCATGCGTAATCAACAACAAGGTCATCCCGGATTGTGCATGCAACTCAGCAAAGAGAGACAGCATCTGCTTTCGTCCTTGCGGATCAAGTC
This sequence comes from Exiguobacterium sp. Helios, assembly GCF_014524545.1. Classification (NCBI taxonomy): domain Bacteria; kingdom Bacillati; phylum Bacillota; class Bacilli; order Caryophanales; genus Exiguobacterium; species Exiguobacterium sp. Helios. The sequence continues at coordinate 387,963 of NZ_CP053557.1, read as the reverse complement.
CCGCTGTTGGTTCATCGACGATCAACACGTCTGGTTGACTAGCGAGTACGCCCGCAATCGCAACACGCCTCATTTGCCCACCAGACAGGTCAAACGGAGAACGTGACCAGAAGACTTCATCGAGTCCGACGGTACGTAAGGCATCTTTCGCTAACCGTTCTGCCTCTGCCGGTGCATGACCAAAGTTCATTGGACCAAACATGACATCCTTCAGGACGGTTTCTTCGAACAATTGATATTCCGGATATTGAAAGACAAGACCCACCCGTTTACGGAGCGCTTTTAAATCTTGTTTTCGTTTTGGTTCGATGACGATGTCATCGACCTGTACCTTACCGGCAGTTGGTTTCAACAAGCCGTTGATATGTTGGACGAGCGTGGATTTCCCAGAACCGGTATGCCCCACAAACGCAACAAGCGCCCCTGACGGAATCTCAAGATTCACATCACGCAGCGCGACTCGTTCAAACGGACTATTGAGTTGGTACGTATAGTTCAATTCCTGGATTAAGATTGGCATAAGCGGTTCACCAAGTCTCTTTCATCTAGTATCGTGTCCTCATAAGTAAGACCACGTGCCGAAAGTTGCTCCTGCACCCGGACGACAAATGGAACATCTAGTCCAATCTGCTCAAGAAACGCGGATTGTGCAAACACCTCTTGCGGTGTGCCTTCTAAAACGATTTGCCCCGCATCCATGACAATGACACGACTGGCCCGTAAGACTTCATCGAGTTCATGTGTAATGGCAACAACGGCCATCGGGTGTTGCTCATATAATTCCTGGACGGTCGACATAACCTCAGTTCGTGCAATCGGATCAAGCATCGATGTCGCTTCATCGAGCACGAGAACATCAGGGCGCATCGCAAGCGCCGAGGCGATTGCGACACGCTGCTTCTGTCCGCCGGATAGTTGATGGGGTTCCCGATCAACAAAATCCGTAAGGCCAACGCGCGCTAGACTGTCGTCGATACGACGAACCATTTCCTCGCGTGGCACACCCCAGTTTTCAAGGGCAAATGCCACGTCGTCGCGCACGGTCGTGCCGACGAATTGATTATCCGGATTCTGAAAGACGATACCGATTGCGCGGCGCATCTCCCACAGTTGCTCCGGTACTGCACTCGAGAATGTCTCGTTGACAGTGACCGTTCCTTCTTCAGGAAGCAACAATCCGTTAAACAGCTTCGTCAGCGTTGATTTTCCAGAGCCGTTGTGTCCAACGATCGCGACCCATTCCTGCGAATGAATCGAAAGAGAGACATTCCGTAAGGCTGGTTGTTCTTGTTCCGGGTAACGGTATGTCACCTGTTCCAACTCAATCAGCTTTGTCATGTCTGCTCCTCCTTCATCAAATCAAAATAATTTCATTTGTAACAAAAGGGCAGAAGCGAGTTACGCACTGCCCTTTTATTCGAATCATTTAAAAATTAAACGAGTTCGATGATGACCATTTCTGCGCCGTCACCACGACGTGGTCCCATTTTCATGATGCGTGTGTAACCACCTTGACGCTCAGCAAAACGTGGAGCAACATCAGCAAACAATTTTTGGATTGCATCTTGTGTTTTACCAGCTTCGTTTTGACCAGCAGCTTCGCGACGAACGAACGATGCAACTTGACGACGAGCGTGGAGATCACCGCGTTTACCTAAAGTGATGAGTTTCTCAACGACTGGACGAAGTTCCTTCGCTTTTTGTTCTGTAGTTTGGATACGCTCATTGATGATGAGATCAGTCGCAAGGTCACGCAAAAGTGCCTTACGTTGTGAGCTTGTACGGCCTAATTTCGAGTATGCCATGGATGGATTCCCTCCTTCGTGCAATTAATAGTTTTAGTCTTCTTTACGTAGGCCCAGTCCGAGTTCATCGAGTTTCGCTTGAACTTCTTCGAGTGATTTACGTCCGAGGTTACGAACTTTCATCATCTCGTCTTCGCTCTTGTTCGCGAGTTCTTGAACCGTATTGATGCCGGCACGTTTCAAACAGTTGTACGAACGAACTGAAAGATCGAGTTCTTCGATCGTCATTTCAAGTACTTTTTCTTTCTGATCCTCTTCCTTTTCGACCATGATTTCGGCATGGAGCGCTTCGTCCGTAAGACCAACAAAGATGTTTAAGTGTTCTGTCATGATTTTTGCACCGAGTGACACTGCTTCTTCAGGGCGGATTGAACCGTCCGTCCAAACATCAAGCGTCAACTTATCGAAGCTCGCATCTTGACCAACACGTGTTTTTTCAACTTGATAGTTTACACGTTGAATTGGCGTGTAAATCGAATCAATTGGAATGACGCCGATTGGCATATCGTCCCGTTTGTTATCTTCAGCCTGAACGTAACCACGGCCACGACGAGCTGTCAGACGCATATGAAGTGATGCACCTTCTGCAAGTGTTGCGATGTGGAGTTCCGGGTTGAGGATTTCGACGTCGCTGTCATGCGTAATGTTCGCAGCAGTAACAACGCCGGCGCCTTGAATATCGATCTCAAGTGTTTTCTCTTCTTCCGAGTAAACTTTGAGGGCGAGTTTTTTAAGGTTCAAGATGATTTGGGTAACGTCTTCTACAACGCCATCAATCGTCGAGAACTCATGAAGAACGCCATCGATTTGGACTGCAGTGACTGCAGCACCCGGAAGTGAAGATAATAGGATACGACGCAATGAGTTACCAAGCGTTGTACCGAATCCACGTTCAAGCGGTTCTACCACGAATTTACCAAACGTAGCGTTATCGCTTAATTCGACCGTTTCAATCTTCGGCTTTTCGATTTCGATCATCTGAACCCCTCCTTGAATATCGTCATGTTGGCCATCGCGTTCAATCGCCAACCGTCTTGTGTACGTTTCTACTGCCTTGCTTGGTCAAACGATCAACGAAAGTCTACTCGAATTCCCGCTTTGCAGTACAAGACGGGTTACACGCGACGACGTTTTGGAGGGCGGCAACCGTTGTGTGGAACTGGAGTTACGTCACGGATCGCTGTTACTTCAAGACCGATTGCTTGGAGCGCACGGATTGCAGCTTCACGACCTGCACCAGGACCTTTAACGTTAACTTCTACAGTACGCATACCGTTATCCATTGCTGTTTTCGCAGCAGTTTCAGAAGCGAGTTGCGCAGCAAATGGAGTTGATTTACGTGAGCCTTTGAAGCCCATGTTACCTGCAGTTGCCCAAGAGATTGCATTCCCTTGCATGTCAGTGATCGTAACGATTGTGTTGTTGAATGTTGAACGGATATGCACGATACCAGATTCAATATTCTTTTTGACTTTACGTTTACTACGAACATTCTGTTTACGTTTTGCCATCTTAGTTTACCCTCCCTTACTTCTTCTTGTTCGCTACTGTACGGCGTGGGCCTTTACGAGTACGCGAGTTGTTTTTAGTGTTTTGACCACGAACTGGAAGACCACGACGGTGACGAACACCACGGTAGCAACCGATTTCGATCAAACGTTTGATGTTGAGTGAGATTTCACGACGAAGGTCACCCTCAACTTTTACTTTATCTAATCCATCACGGAGTTGGTTGAGTTGTTCTTCAGTCAATTCACGAGTACGAGTATCTTCAGAGATACCAGCTTCTTTCAAGACTTTCTGAGCAGTCGTTTTACCAACACCATAGATGTAAGTGAGTGAGATAACGATGCGTTTCTCACGTGGAATATCTACACCAGCAATACGTGCCATGTGTGCACCTCCTTGTTTATTACCCTTGTTTTTGTTTATGCTTAGGGTTTTCGCAAATAACCATTACTTTGCCTTTACGGCGGATAACTTTACATTTTTCACAGATCGGTTTAACCGAAGGTCTTACTTTCATTGTGAATACCTCCTCCTGAAAAAATCGGAGTTTTTATTTGAAACGGTATGTGATCCGTCCGCGAGTCAAGTCGTATGGTGACAACTCAACCGTTACTTTATCTCCTGGTAGGATCCGAATGAAGTGCATCCGAATTTTTCCTGAGACGTGCGCGAGGACCGTGTGGCCGTTTTCTAACTCCACCTTAAACATCGCGTTTGGAAGCGGTTCGATAACCGTACCTTCCACTTCGATTACATCTTGTTTCGCCATCAATTATACCCCTTTCTCTATAAAGTTGATTGGGAGCCCAGACGATTTGTAGCGCTTAGGGGCTTTCTACAGTAGCCGTGAGAGAATCATCGGTCACAAACACGAGTGGATAGCGGCTTATAGAAAGGTGACACCAATAACGCGCACAGCTCACTCTGCATCGACCGTTAAGATCTCGTAGCCTTCGTCTGTGATGGCGATGGTGTGCTCAAAGTGGGCGCACATGCTACCGTCCACTGTCACTACCGTCCAATTGTCGGATAGCGTGCGAACATAGCGTTTTCCAACATTGACCATTGGCTCAATCGCCAAAGTCATGCCGGTTTTCAGGCGCGGCCCTTTCCCCGGTGGTCCATAATGTGGAATTTGCGGATCTTCATGCAAATTTTGTCCCACGCCGTGGCCCACATATTCGCGGACTACAGAAAAATTCGCTGCTTCAACATGTGACTGAATCGCATGCGAAATATCTGTCAGGTGCACGCCAGCTTTGGCGCGCTCCAATCCTTTATACAGAGATTCTTCAGTTACGTCAAGTAACCGCTTCGTCTCTTCAGAGATTGTACCTACCGGATATGTCCAGGCTGAATCTCCGTGATATCCGTTATACTCCGCCCCGATATCAATCGAGATGATGTCTCCATCGTGGAGTACGCGGTCACCCGGAATACCATGGACAAGTTCTTCATTTACTGAAGCACAGATGCTGCCAGTAAACCCATTATAACCTTTAAACGATGGTGTTGCCCCTTGACTTCGAATATAACGTTCAGCAATCGCATCGAGTTGCCCCGTTGTGATCCCTGGACGAATATGAGCTTGCAGCTCCTTATGCGTCCGGGCGACGATTTGTCCTGCCTGACGCATGATGTCGATTTCACGCGGCGCTTTCGTAATGATCATTACTGATCACCAAGAAGTGCTTGAACATCGGAATAAACTTCATTAATCGGACGATCACCGTCCAAATTACGAAGATACCCTTTTTCAGCGTAAAAGTCAATCAAAGGTTGCGCTTGAGCGACGTTGACTTCAAGACGACGGCGAACCGTTTCTTCTTGATCATCTTCACGTTGAACAAGTGCTGATCCGTCGATATCACAGACACCCTCCACTTTTGGCGGGTTATAGATGACATGATATGTTGCTCCACATGTCGGGCAAATCCGGCGGCCTGTCAAACGAGGGACAAGTTTCTCCGGGTTCACACCGATGTGAACGACGTGATCAATTTGTTTATTTAGATCCGCAAGCAATACTTCAAGAGCATCCGCTTGTTTCACTGTGCGTGGGAAACCGTCAAGAAGAAAACCATTTGCACAGTCTTCTTTGGCGAGACGTTCACGTACGATGCCGATTGTGACTTCATCCGGAACGAGTTCCCCCTTATCCATGTACGATTTCGCTTCCTGCCCGAGCGGTGTTTGATCTTTGATCGCCGCGCGGAACATGTCGCCTGTCGAGATGTGTGGAATGGCGTAGTCTTCGATAATTTTCGCAGCCTGCGTCCCTTTTCCAGCACCCGGCAAGCCCATCAATACAAGATTCATGTCGGTAGCCTCCACTTCTATAGACTCTATAGACACAACAGAAAGGAAAGGGATGGTCCCCTTCCTCCCGCCTTATCGGATAAAGCCTTTGTAGTGTCGTTTAACCAGTTGACTTTCAATCTGTTTCATCGTCTCAAGACCTACACCGATGACAATCAACAAACTTGTTCCACCAATCTGCACCGAGTTCGGTAAACCAGCGAACTTAATAAAGAACGTTGGCGTCACCGCGATGACAGCGAGGAAGAGTGAGCCGAAGAATGTCAGACGGTACAGGATCTTCGTGATGTACTGTTCCGTTTGCTTACCAGGACGAATACCAGGAATGTATCCGCCTTGTTTTTGAAGGTTCTCTGCCATTTGTTCCGGATTAACCTGAACAAATGTATAGAAGTAAGAAAACGCGATAATCAGTGCCACATAGATCGACATACCGATTGGACTCGTATAGTCGAAAATGTCACGGATTTTCGTCGCATTTTCCGGACTTGCAAAGAAACTTGCAACCGTTGGTGGCGTCACCATGAACGATACAGCGAAGATAACTGGGATAACACCAGCAGCATTCAGTTTAATCGGCAAGTGTGTCGATTGACCGCCTACTGGTGCACGGTTCACCGTACGCTTAGCGTACTGAATCGGAATCTTACGGGCAGCTTGCTGCACATAGATGACTCCGACGATGACCGCGATGATGATTAAAAGCAACAGTACGATATAAAGCACATTGACAAACAAAGCATCCCCTGCATTTTGGAGCTTTGTTTCATAGATCTGACGGAACGCGTTCGGGAAGCCTGCGACAATCCCAGCGAAGATGATCATTGATATCCCGTTACCAATGCCCTTCTCCGTGATGAGTTCACCGAGGAACATCAAGAATGCGGTACCCGCCGTCAAAACAAGTGCAATCATAACGTACGTCCAGGTGCCGTATTGCTCATCGACAAGACCTGGGTAGATACGGTTAAATCCAAGCGCGATTCCAAACGCTTGGACTAAGCCGAGTACGATCGTTCCATAGCGCGTTACCGTTGCTAACTTCTTACGGCCCGCCTCTCCTTGTTTTGCCCATTCGGCAAACTTTGGAACAACGTCCATCTGTAAGAGTTGGACAACGATCGAGGCCGTGATATACGGCATGATTCCCATCGCAAAGAGTGAGAAATTCTGCAAAGCATTCCCGCCGAAGGAATTCAAGAAACCAAGAATACCATTCTGGTCAATCTTGAATACTTCAGTGTTTACCATTGGGACCGGGATATGTGCTCCGATACGGAACACGATAATCAGAGCCAGGGTAAAGAGAATGCGCCGACGAATGTCGGCTACGCGCCACATATTGGAGATCGCTTGAAACATTAGATCACCTCAACCGTACCGCCGGCAGCTTCGATCGCTTGCTTCGCAGCTTCGGAGAACTTGTGAGCTTTTACTGTCAGTTTCTTTTCAATCTTACCGTTAGAAAGGATCTTCACGCCATCCTTCATACCTTTGACTGCGCGAGTCTCGATAAGAAGTTCTGGTGTTACTTCCGTTCCATCTTCAAAACGGTTAAGTGTGTCAAGGTTGATAACCGCGAACTCTTTACGAGTCGGGTTGTTGAAGCCGCGTTTTGGTAAACGACGGAAAAGTGGGTTTTGTCCACCTTCGAAACCTGGACGAACACCACCGCCTGAACGAGCTTTTTGACCTTTGTGACCACGGCCAGAAGTCTTACCGTTACCAGAAGACATACCGCGTCCTACACGGTTGCGTTCTGAACGTGAACCAGCAGCTGGTTTCAATTCATGGAGTTTCATAGTGGGGCACCTCCTCATAAAATTATATCAAACGTATTACTCTTGAATTTCTTTAACTGTCAATAAGTGTGACACGTGGTTAATCATCCCACGCATAGCAGCGTTGTCAGGTACGACAACAGTTTGGTGCATCTTACGGAGACCAAGCGTACGAGTAGTAACGCGTTGGTTCTCCGGACGACCGATCATGCTGCGTGTGAGGGTAACTGCGAGTTTCGCCATCTGTATTCCCTCCCTTTCTTAACCGCGAAGTTCTTCGACGGTTTTACCGCGGAGTTTCGCAACGTCTTCAGCACGTTTAAGTGAAGTGAGACCTTTAACAGTCGCACGAACCATGTTGATTGGAGTGCTTGATCCAAGTGATTTCGAAAGAATGTCGTTGATTCCCGCTAATTCGAGAACCGCACGAACTGGGCCACCAGCGATGACTCCAGTACCTTCAGAAGCAGGTTTCAAGAAGACGTGACCTGCACCGAAAATTCCGTTGATTTCGTGTGGAATTGTAGTGTTAACGATTGGAACGTTAACCATGTTTTTCTTTGCATCTTCGATTGCTTTACGGATCGCTTCAGGCACTTCCTGAGCTTTACCCGTACCGAAACCTACGTGACCATTCTTGTCACCTACGACGACGAGTGCAGCAAAACGGAAGCGACGGCCACCTTTTACTACTTTCGCGACGCGGTTTACAGTAACAACGCGTTCTTCGAGTTGATCCATGTTAATTTCTAACTGGCGCATGTAGAGGTTCCCTCCTTTTCTTTTAGAATTTGAGACCAGCTTCACGAGCTGCTTCAGCTACTGCTTTGATACGTCCATGATAGAGATATCCTCCACGGTCGAAAACGACTGTTTCAATACCTTTTTCAAGAGCGCGTTCAGCTGCAAGCTTACCAACTGCTGATGCAGCGTCAGTCGTGTTGCCTTTTTCAAGGTCGAGTGATGATGCAGATGCGAGTGTTGCATGTGTTGCATCGTCAATGACTTGTACGTAAATGTTCTTGTTCGAACGGAATACATTCAAGCGTGGACGAGCTGCAGTCCCGATGATTGTACGACGTACACGACCATGACGCTTTTTACGCGTAGCATTTTTGTTTGCCTTTGAGATCATTTATGCCACTCCTTTCCGGTCAATTCGTATCAACGAATTACTTACCTGTTTTACCTTCTTTACGACGAACGACTTCATCACTGTAACGAATCCCTTTACCTTTGTACGGCTCAGGCTGACGGTACGAACGGATCAATGCAGCAACGTGTCCAACACGCTCTTTGTTGATTCCGCGGACGATGATTTGCGTATTCGTAGGAACTTCGACTTCAATGCCTTGTTCCGGAGTGTACTCGATTGGGTGTGAATAACCGAGGTTGAGTACGATTTTGTTACCTTGTTTTTGAGCACGGTAACCAACACCTTGGATATCGAGTGTCTTAGCGAAACCGTTGTTTACACCTTCGACCATGTTCGCGATAAGCGCACGAGTCGTTCCGTGGATTGTACGGTTAGCTTTCTCGTCGTTTGGACGAGTGACAGTCAATTCATTACCTTCTACGTTGATAGCCATAGTCGGGTTGAACTCACGTGTGAGTTCACCTTTAGGACCTTTTACCGTAACTGTGCTGTTTTCAACTGTTACTGTAACGCCTGCTGGGATAACGACCGGCTTTTTACCAATACGTGACATTTAAGACACCTCCGTTCTTTTTATGCGTGAATTACCAGATGTATGCGATCACTTCGCCGCCGACTTTTTGTTGGCGAGCTTCTTTGTCTGTCATAACACCTTTAGATGTTGAAACGATAGCGATTCCGAGACCACCGAGTACTTTCGGGATTTCATCAGCTTTCGCGTAAACGCGAAGACCTGGTTTCGAGATACGTTTGAGTCCAGTGATGACGCGTTCGTTGCTTGCGCCGTACTTAAGGAATACGCGGAGCGTACCTTGTTTGCTGTCCTCGAGATATTCAACATCGCGGATGAAACCTTCACGTTTGAGGATTTCAGCGACTTCACGTTTGATTGTAGAAGCTGGCATTTCCAACTTCTCATGGCGAACCATGTTTGCATTACGAATGCGTGTAAGCATATCTGCAATCGGATCTGTCATAACCATGCGATGTACCTCCTTTCACAACTTTAATGAATTACCAGCTTGCTTTTTTAACACCAGGGATTTGACCTTTATGAGCAAGATCACGGAACTTAATACGGCTGATACCGAATTTACCAATGTAACCGTGTGGACGGCCAGTGATACTGCAACGGTTGTGTAAACGAACCGCTGAAGAGTTACGTGGGAGTTTGCTCAAGCCGATGTAGTCGCCTTGTGCTTTCAATTCTGCGCGTTGTTCAGCGTAGCGCTCTACGAGTGCTTGGCGTTTTACTTCACGTGCGATCATTGATTTCTTAGCCATGTGTGCGGCCTCCCTTATTTTTGGAATGGCATGCCGAGTGCTGTGAGAAGCTCACGTGACTCTTCATCCGTATTAGCAGTTGTAACGATAACGATGTCCATACCACGGACTTTAGATACGCGATCGTAGTCGATCTCTGGGAAGATCAATTGTTCCTTCACGCCTAGCGTGTAGTTACCACGGCCATCGAATGATTTCTTCGATACACCACGGAAGTCACGTACACGTGGAAGTGACACGTTGATCAACTTGTCGAGGAACTCATACATGCGCTCTCCACGAAGTGTTACCTTCGCGCCGATTGGCATACCTTCACGAAGTTTGAAACCAGCGATTGATTTCTTAGCTTTCGTGATGAGTGGCTTCTGACCAGTGAGGAGCTGAAGCTCTTCGACTGCCATGTCAAGTGCTTTCGTGTTCGTAACAGCGTCACCAACACCCATGTTGATTACGATCTTATCGACTTTCGGCGCTTGCATTACAGAAGTATAGTTGAATTTCTCCATCATTACTTTGACGATTTCGTCTTGGTATTTAGCTTTTAAACGGTTCATCAGAAAGTGGACCTCCTTTCTTTAAATCTTCTTATTTATCTAAAGCTTCGCCCGATTTTTTAGCGATACGTACTTTCTTGCCGTCAACCACAGTGAAACCAACGCGTGTTGGGTTTCCTGTCTTAGGGTCGATGAGCATAACGTTCGATACGTGAATCGGTGCTTCTTTCTCGACAATTCCGCCTTGCGGGTTGAGTTGAGAAGGTTTTGAGTGTTTTTTGATCATGTTAACGCCTTCGACGATAATGCGATCTTTTTTAGGCATAGCAGTAAGGACAACACCTTGTTTGCCTTTATCTTTACCAGTCATAACCTGAACTTTATCACCTTTTTTGACATGCATCGTTAGAGCACCTCCTTGTAGGAATTCTTTGGAATTAAAGTACTTCCGGTGCCAACGAGACGATCTTCATGAAGTCTTTTTCACGAAGTTCGCGTGCGACTGGTCCGAAGATACGTGTGCCACGTGGGCTTTTATCATCTTTGATGATGACTGCTGCATTTTCGTCAAAACGGATGTACGAACCGTCTTTACGACGAACGCCACGTTTAGTACGAACGACTACTGCGCGTACAACTTCACCTTTTTTGACAACGCCACCTGGTGTTGCTTGTTTAACTGTGCAAACAATTACGTCACCGATGTTAGCAGTTTTGCGACCAGATCCACCGAGGACTTTGATCGTCAAGACTTCACGAGCTCCTGAGTTGTCTGCTACTTTCAAGCGAGATTCTTGTTGAATCATACGATTGTACCTCCCTCCGGATGTTTATTCATCCGAACTAATTAGAGTTTAGATGATTACTGCTTTTTCGACGACTTCTACGAGACGGAAACGTTTGTCTTTAGAAAGTGGACGTGTTTCTTGAATGCGTACGACGTCACCGACTTTAGCTGTGTTGTTTTCATCATGCGTTTTGTACTTCTTAGAGTAGTTTACGCGTTTGCCGTAGAGCTTATGCTTTACTTTAGTCTCAACTGTAACTACGATCGTTTTATCCATTTTGTCAGATACGACGCGTCCAGTTAACACTTTGCGGTTGTTTGTGCGTTCCATTGAGTGTTCCTCCTCTCAGAATCCGAGTGAATTATGCGTTGTTGATGCCGAGTTCGCGTTCACGAAGAACGGTTTTCGCGCGTGCAATCGACTTGCGCACTTCACGGATACGAGCAGGGTTCTCAAGCTGACCAGTCGCAAGTTGGAAACGAAGGTTGAACAACTCTTCTTTCCACGAACCGACTTTACCGTTGAGCTCTTCTGTAGTTTGCTGACGGAGATCAGTTGCTTTCATTCGTATCACCACCATTTTCTTCACGTTTTACGAACTTACATTTTACTGGAAGTTTGTGTGATGCAAGACGGAGAGCTTCGCGTGCGATCTCTTCCGATACTCCTGCGATTTCGAACATTACTTTCCCCGGTTTGACGACTGCAACCCAGCCCTCCGGAGCACCTTTACCTGAACCCATTCGGACTTCAAGAGGTTTTTTAGTGTATGGTTTATGTGGGAAAATCTTGATCCACACTTTACCACCACGTTTCATATAACGAGTCATCGCGATACGCGCTGATTCGATTTGACGGCTAGTGATCCAGCTAGCTTCTTGAGCTTGGATACCGAATTCGCCGAAGTGTACTGTAGTACCACGTTTCGCTTTACCACGCATGTTGCCGCGGTGAACACGACGATATTTTACACGTTTTGGTAACAACATGTTGTGTTGCCTCCTTCCCTAGACGGATGTGGATTATTGTTCGTTAGATGCTGCTTTTTTCGTAGGAAGCACTTCACCGTGGTGGAGCCATACTTTTACGCCAATTTTACCGTAAGTTGTATCAGCTTCAGCAGTACCGTAATCGATGTCTGCACGGAGTGTATGAAGTGGAACTGTTCCTTCTGAATACTTCTCTGAACGAGCGATATCAGCGCCGCCAAGACGACCAGAAACTTCAGTCTTGATTCCTTTGATACCTGAACGCATCGAGCGTTGGATTGATTGCTTCATTGCACGACGGAACGATACACGGCCTTCAAGTTGGCGTGCGATGTTCTCAGCGACAAGTTTAGCAACTGCATCCGGGTTTTTCACTTCAACGACGTTAACGTGAACGCGTTTGCCTTTTGCAAGGTTAGTGATGTCTGTACGAAGTGTTTCGATTTCAGAACCGCCTTTACCGATAACCATACCCGGCTTAGCAGTGTGAAGTGAGATGTTCAAGCGGTTTGCTGCGCGCTCGATTTCAACTTTAGAGACACTAGCGTCTTTAAGACGTTTTTCGATATATTCACGAACTACGTAGTCTTCATGAAGGAGATCAGCATAGTCTTTATCTGCGAACCAACGTGATTCCCAGTCTTTGATGATACCTACGCGAAGACCAGTTGGGTTAATCTTCTGACCCACGGTAATCCCTCCTTATTTTTCAGATACCACGATGTGAACGTGGCTCGTACGTTTGTTGATGCGGCTTGCGCGACCCATTGCACGTGGGCGGAAACGTTTGAGCGTTGGACCTTCGTTGACGTAAGCCTCTGTTACTACGAGGTTTTCGATGTTCATGTCGAAGTTGTGCTCAGCGTTCGCGATTGCCGATTTCAATACTTTCTCAACGATTGGCGTTGCTGCCTTGTTCGTGTAAGCAAGAATCGAAAGTGCTTCACCGATTTGCTTCCCGCGGATTAAGTCTACTACTAGACGTGCCTTACGAGGAGCAATGCGAACCATATTAGCCGATGCTTTTGATTGCATAATGAGTACCTCCCCTCAGATTAACGTTTAGTCTTCTTATCGTTTCCAGCATGTCCTTTGTAAGAACGTGTTGGCGCGAATTCACCAAGTTTGTGACCGACCATATCTTCTGTCACGTAAACCGGTACGTGTTTACGACCATCGTAGACAGCGATCGTGTGACCGATGAACTCTGGGAAGATTGTAGAACGGCGTGACCAAGTTTTGATAACATGCTTGTCACCAGCTTCGTTGGCTTTATCAACCTTAGCGAGCAAATGGTGATCTGCAAATGGACCTTTTTTCAAGCTGCGACCCATAGTTGTACCTCCCTTTGGCATGATTCAGGAACGGTTCCTGCGAACCGTTCGAAAATCACGTAATTATTTTTTAGAACGACGGACGATATATTTATCGCTCGCTTTGTTTTTCTTACGAGTTTTGTATCCGAGTGCCGGTTTACCCCAAGGAGTAAGTGGGCCCGAACGACCGATTGGAGCACGTCCTTCACCACCACCGTGTGGGTGATCAACTGGGTTCATTACAGAACCACGAACTGTAGGACGTTTTCCGAGCCAGCGTGAACGACCAGCTTTACCGATATTGACGAGCTCGTGCTCTTCATTACCGACAGCGCCGACTGTTGCACGGCAAGTAGCAAGGATCATACGTGTTTCGCCTGATTGGAGACGAACGATCGCGTATTTACCATCTTTACCGAGAAGCTGAGCAGAAGTACCAGCTGAACGAACGAGCTGACCACCTTTACCTGGCTTAAGTTCGATGTTGTGGATCAATGTACCAACTGGGATGTTTGAAAGTGGAAGAGCGTTACCGACTTTAATGTCAGCCTCAACTCCTGACATGACTTGCATGTCAACTTTCAATCCTTTAGGTGCGAGGATGTAGCGTTTTTCACCATCGATGTAGTGGACAAGAGCGATGTTTGCAGAGCGGTTCGGATCGTACTCGATTGTAGCGATACGGCCAGCGATGCCATCCTTGTTCCGTTTGAAGTCGATGATACGGTATTTACGTTTGTGTCCGCCACCTTGGTGACGTACTGTCAAGCGACCTTGGTTGTTACGTCCGCCCTTTTTCGAAAGCTTTTCAGTTAACGATTTTTCAGGACGTGAAGCCGTAATCTCAGCAAAGTCAAGCGCAGTCATATTACGACGACCGTTAGTGGTCGGTTTAAACTTTTTAATTCCCATCGAGAGTTCCCTCCTTTTCTACAGAGTACCGATTAACCGAGGTAATCGAGTTCTTTGCTATCTGCAGTAAGCGTGACGACCGCTTTTTTGCGGCGTGCTGTGTAACCAGCGTGACGACCTACGCGTTTTGCTTTTGGTTTTGAGATAAGTGTGTTGATTTTTTCAACTTTAACGCCGAAGATCGCTTCAACTGCATCTTTGATTTGTGGCTTAGATGCCTTTACGTCTACTTCGAACGTGTACTTTTTCTCAGCCATTTGGTTCACTGAGCGTTCAGTAATTACAGGACGTTTGATAATGTCGTGTGCGTTTGCCATTATGCAAGCACCTCCTCTACTCTCGCAACAGCATCCTTCGTGAAGATGACTTTGTCGTGTGCGACAAGATCAAGGACGTTTACTCCAGCAGCGTCAACGACTGTGACACCAGGAATGTTGCGTGTTGAAAGAACGACTGTCTCGTTGTAATCAGCAGTAACGACGAGGACTTTACGTTCGATTGAAAGAGCAGCGAAGACCGAAATCATATCTTTCGTTTTCGGAGCATCGATTGTCAATCCTTCAAGAACGATGAACTCGTTGTTAGCGACTTTCGAAGAAAGTGCTGAACGTAATGCGAGACGACGAACCTTTTTAGGAAGTTTATAAGCGTACGAACGTGGTGTTGGACCGAAGACTGTTCCACCGCCAACCCATTGTGGCGAACGGATCGAACCTTGGCGTGCACGACCAGTACCTTTTTGTTTCCATGGTTTACGGCCGCCACCGCGAACTTCCGAGCGACCTTTTGTATCATGTGTACCTTGGCGACGTGAAGCTTGTTGCATGACGATTGCATCGTATACGACTGCTTCGTTTGGCTCGATTCCGAAAACGGCATCTGCCAACTCGATGTCTCCAACTTGTGTACCTGTTTGGTTAAGCAAAGCTACTTTAGGCATTCGTTATTCCTCCTTTCCTTGCAAACAAATTAGTTGCCTTTTACCGCAGTTTTGACGACAACTTGGCTCTTACGTGCGCCTGGGATAGCACCCTTGACGAGGAGTAAGCCGCGTTCTACATCAACTTTTACGATTTCAAGGTTTTGAACAGTGACTTGCTCTCCACCCATGCGTCCTGGGAGCAATTTCCCTTTGAATACACGGTTTGGAGCGACAGGACCCATTGAACCTGGGCGACGGTGGTAACGCGAACCGTGAGCCATTGGACCACGTGATTGGTTGTGACGCTTGATTGCTCCAGCGAAACCTTTACCTTTCGACGTACCTGTTACATCAACCATTTCGCCTGCAGCGAAAGTATCTGCTTTAATCTCTTGACCGATTTCGAAATCTGTTACAGATGTACGGATTTCTTTAATGAAGCGCTTAGGTGTCGCACTAGCTTTCGCTGCGTGACCTTTTTGCGGTTTGTTTTGACGACCTTCTTTGATATCACCAAAGCCGAGTTGGACTGCTTCGTAACCGTCCACTTCCATTGTCTTCAATTGAAGAACAACGTTACCCTCTACTGAAACAACAGTAACTGGTACTACTTCGCCTGACTCGTTGAAGATTTGTGTCATACCGAGTTTAGTTCCTAAGATTCCTTTAGCCATGAGATACACCTCCTAATATTGAATGATTTTGATCTTCTGGCTAGTATCAACTATTTATAGAAGAAAAATTAAAGTTTGATTTCGATGTCAACGCCCGATGGAAGTTCAAGACGCATAAGCGCATCAACTGTTTTCGGTGTTGGGTTAACGATGTCGATCAAACGTTTGTGTGTACGCATTTCGAACTGCTCACGAGCATCTTTGTACTTGTGAACGGCACGAAGTACTGTGTAGATCGCTTTCTCCGTTGGGAGTGGGATCGGACCAGATACAGTAGCACCAGAACGTTTTGCTGTTTCGACAATTTTCTCAGCCGATTGATCAAGCACGCGGTGATCGTATGCTTTCAAACGGATCCGAATTTTTTCATTTGCCATGTTGTTTCCCTCCTTTTCGCCTATTTTGTAAATAGACATTCTCCGCGGAAATTTCCACACTAGCCATGGCAATGCCGCCTGGTGTGTCATAACCTCCCGCTTCATCGCGTTGTGTTTGTGACCAACATATACTAGTTTACTTAATTCCAAGCTAGAAAGCAAGTAAAATAAAATAGAATTTGTTTTCAAGTCTCTCACCACTCGCACAAACACTTTCCTCAGTATATAAGATGTCTGACCATGTTGCAAGACTGTTTTGAAAGAAATGAAAAAAGGCCTTCCGTCACGGGAGACGGAAGACCTTTTTGTCTTAAAAATTACTCAACGATTTCTGTTACTGATCCAGCGCCTACTGTACGGCCACCTTCACGGATTGAGAAACGAGTTTCTTTTTCAAGAGCGATTGGCGCGATGAGTTCAACAGTCAATTCGATGTTGTCCCCAGGCATTACCATTTCAGTTCCTTCAGGAAGTTGGCACATACCAGTTACGTCAGTTGTACGGAAGTAGAACTGTGGACGGTAGTTACCGAAGAATGGCGTGTGACGGCCACCCTCTTCTTTTGAAAGGATGTAAACTTGCGCTTTGAAAGTTTTGTGCGGTGTGATTGTGTTTGGTTTCGCGAGAACTTGTCCACGCTCGATGTCATCACGTGATACACCACGGAGAAGTGCTCCGATGTTGTCGCCAGCTTCAGCATAGTCAAGAAGCTTACGGAACATCTCTACACCAGTACATACTGATTTTTTAGTTTCTTCGTGAAGACCAACGATTTCAACTTCGTCGTTGACTTTAAGAACTCCACGCTCAACGCGGCCAGTAGCTACTGTACCACGACCAGTGATTGAGAAAACATCCTCAACTGGCATCATGAAGTCTTTTTCAGTGTCACGAGTTGGCTCAGGGATGTACTCATCAACAGCTGTCATGAGTTCCATGATTTTTTCTTCCCATTTAGCTTCGCCGTTAAGCGCGCCGAGAGCAGATCCTTGGATAACTGGGAGGTCATCGCCTGGGAAGTCGTACTCAGAAAGAAGTTCGCGGATTTCCATTTCAACGAGTTCAAGAAGCTCTTCGTCGTCAACCATGTCGACTTTGTTCATGAATACTACGATGAAAGGAACACCTACTTGACGTGAAAGCAGGATGTGCTCACGTGTTTGTGGCATTGGACCATCAGTTGCAGAAACAACGAGGATCGCGCCGTCCATTTGTGCAGCACCAGTGATCATGTTTTTAACATAGTCAGCGTGACCTGGGCAGTCAACGTGTGCATAGTGGCGTTTTTCTGTTTCGTACTCGATGTGAGCTGTTGCGATAGTGATACCGCGCTCGCGCTCTTCTGGAGCACCATCGATTTGGTCAAACTTAGTTGCAGCTTTACCTTGTGCTTTTGCAAGTACAGCTGAGATAGCTGCTGTTAAAGTTGTTTTACCGTGGTCGACGTGGCCAATTGTACCAACGTTAACGTGCGGTTTAGAACGGTCGAATTTTTCTTTACCCATTCTGAATTCCTCCTCTATGTGTCTAATAATATTTTATAACTAGGAAGGTGAATCGTCGAATAACGTACACCTTCCTTAGCTTACACTAATCATAAAAGCGTGACAACCTGTGAAGGATTAGCCGTTTGCTTTTTTGATGATTTCTTCAGCAACTGATTTCGGTACTTCTTCATAGTGATCGAAGTGCATCGAGTACGTTCCGCGACCTTGTGTGCGTGAACGAAGACCAGTAGCGTAACCGAACATCTCTGAAAGTGGAATCATCGAACGAACGACTTGAGCGTTCCCGCGAGCTTCCATACCTTCAACGCGTCCACGGCGTGATGTAACATCACCCATGATGTCTCCCATGTATTCATCTGGGATAACGATTTCAACTTTCATCATTGGCTCAAGGATAACAGCGCCGCTCTTATCTTTAAGTTGTTTGACGGCCATTGAAGCCGCGATTTTAAATGCCATCTCGTTTGAGTCGACATCGTGGTACGATCCGAAAACGAGTGCCGCTTTAACGTCAACTACTGGATAACCAGCAAGGATACCGTTTTGAAGCGCTTCTTCGATTCCGTGTTCAACCGCTGGGATGTATTCACGTGGAACAACACCACCGACGATTTTGTTGTTGAACTCAAAGCCAGCACCTTCTTCGTTTGGCTCGAATTCTACGACGACGTGACCATACTGACCACGACCACCTGATTGACGAGCAAACTTAGAATCGATTTTCGCCGCTTGGCGAATCGTTTCACGGTAAGCTACTTGTGGAGCACCAACATTTGCTTCGACTTTAAATTCGCGACGCATACGGTCAACGATGATGTCGAGGTGAAGCTCACCCATACCTGAGATGATCGTTTGACCAGTCTCTGGGTTTGTTTCCGTGCGGAATGTTGGATCCTCTTCAGCAAGCTTAGCGAGTGCTTGACCCATTTTATCTTGGTCAGCTTTCGTTTTTGGTTCGATTGCGACCGAGATAACTGGTTCTGGGAATGTCATTGATTCGAGAACGACGTTGTCTTTCTCTGCACAAAGCGTATCTCCAGTAGTAGTATCTTTAAGACCTACAGCTGCTGCGATGTCACCAGCGAAGACCATTGGGATCTCCTCACGGCTGTTCGCGTGCATTTGAAGGATACGTCCAAGACGCTCACGTTTCCCTTTTGTTGAGTTCTTGACGTAAGATCCTGCCGAAGCTGTACCAGAGTACACACGGAAGAACGTCAATTTACCAACATACGGGTCAGTCATAACTTTGAATGCAAGTGCAGAGAATGGCGCTTCGTCAGTTGACTCACGAATGATCTCTTCTTCTGTATCCATGTTAATCCCTGTGATTGCTTTTACGTCGACTGGTGATGGGAGGTAATCAAGAACTGCGTCAAGCATAAGCTGAACACCTTTGTTCTTGAATGCCGAACCAACGAGAACTGGGTAGAAATCTACTGTAAGAGTCGCTTTACGGATACCCGCTTTAAGCTCTTCAATTGTGATTTCCTCGCCCTCGAGGTATTTCATCATCATTTCTTCTTCGTAATCTGCAACTGCTTCGATTAATGATGCACGAAGTTCTTCAGCTTCTTCTGCGAATTCTGCAGGGAAACCGTCAGTTTCTTCGATATCAGTACCGAGGTCGTTACCGTACATGTATGTTTTCTTTTCAACGAGGTCGATGATTCCTTTGAATTCATCTTCTGCGCCGATCGGGATTTGGATTGCGTGTGCGTTAGCTTGAAGGCGGTCGCGAAGCGTTCCAACCGAGTACAGGAAGTCTGCACCGATTTTATCCATTTTGTTAACGAAAACGATACGTGGTACGCCGTAAGTTGTAGCTTGGCGCCATACTGTCTCAGTTTGTGGCTCAACACCAGACTGAGCATCAAGTACTGCTACCGCACCATCAAGTACACGGAGTGAACGTTCAACTTCAACAGTGAAGTCTACGTGTCCAGGTGTATCGATGATGTTTACGCGGTTACCTTTCCATTGTGCAGTTGTTGCTGCAGATGTAATCGTGATTCCACGTTCTTGCTCTTGCTCCATCCAGTCCATCTGTGAAGCACCTTCGTGCGTTTCACCAATCTTGTGGATACGACCCGTATAATAGAGGATACGCTCAGTCGTTGTTGTTTTACCAGCATCGATGTGGGCCATGATTCCGATATTACGGGTGTTCTTAAGGGAGAATTCTCTTGCCATCTTTAAACATTCTCCTTTCGCATTTTAGTTTAGTGTCCGTGTGTTGCCACACGTCATGACTATACCCGAAAGCCACCTCATATTTCCATACAAAATGGCATAGATGAGGTGGTTGATTCCGGATTTACCAGCGGTAGTGAGCAAACGCTTTGTTCGCTTCCGCCATTTTGTGCATATCTTCGCGCTTCTTAACTGAAGCACCAGTGTTGTTTGCAGCGTCCATGATTTCGTTAGCAAGACGAGCATCCATTGTTTTTTCGTTACGGAGACGTGAGTAGTTCACGAGGTAACGAAGTGCAAGTGTCGTACGGCGCTCAGGGCGGACTTCGACAGGAACTTGATAGTTAGCTCCACCTACACGGCGTGCTTTAACTTCAAGAACTGGCATGATGTTGTTCATCGCCTCTTCAAAAACTTCCATTGCATCGCGACCTGAACGTTCAGCGATAGCTTCAAAAGCTTTGTATAAGATTTGTTGAGCAGTACCTTTTTTACCATCTAACATAAGACGGTTGATAAGGCGGGTAACGAGTTTAGAGTTGTAGATCGGATCAGCCATTACATCACGGCGTTCTACTTGACCTTTACGTGGCATTCCGAGTCCCTCCTTTCATATAGTGAGGTGATATCTTCTGATATCTAGATTATTTTTTTGCTGCTTTTGGACGTTTAGTACCATATTTCGAACGACCTTGCATACGGCCGTCAACTCCAGCTGTATCGAGTGCACCACGAACGATGTGGTAACGTACCCCTGGTAAGTCTTTTACACGACCGCCGCGAATAAGAACAACACTGTGTTCTTGCAAGTTGTGGCCGATACCTGGGATGTAAGCTGTTACTTCCATTGTGTTCGTTAAACGTACACGTGCGTACTTACGAAGAGCCGAGTTCGGTTTCTTCGGAGTCATTGTACCTACACGAGTACAAACACCACGTTTTTGTGGTGAGCTGATGTCAGTACGAGCTTTGATAAAGCTGTTGTACCCTTTGTTCAGCGCTGGCGAATCTGATTTCACAACTTTTGATTGACGTCCTTTACGGACTAATTGGTTGATAGTAGGCATCTTTGAGATCCTCCCTTCCTGAATTCATGACAAGTTTCAAAACCACCGAGCCGGGTGGTTCATCGAAAGTCATAATGAAACGTTTTGCGTGGCTCAGGCATTCCATTGCCACACAAAACGTATTATCAAACTTTCTTAATAGCAACAGCAGTTGCTGCAACGTCGATTCCACAAGCCTTACCAAGCTCAAGCTTAGAAGGAACGTTCACGACTGGAACGTTTGCTTGTTTCGCCGCATCGAGCAATGCTTGCTTTACGTGTTCATCTGCGTCATCTGCGATGATCACTTCCGACGCCTTGCCAGATCGCAATGCTTTGAGCGTTTGCTTTTGACCGACAAACTTCAAATCTGCGCCGACTACTTTTTTGTAAGACATGAAGATATCCTCCAAAATAACACAGCCGGTTGGCAACACTATATCATAGTAGCACCGCCATACCGGCGTGTCAAGGCGTTTTATTCTACAGGAGAATCTGCTTCTACAGGTGCTTCGCCTGCAATCTCGAGACCGATTTGACGGTAACGTGTCATTCCTGTACCAGCTGGAACAAGTTTACCGATAATAACGTTCTCTTTCAAGCCGCGAAGGTAGTCGCTCTTCCCTTTAATTGCCGCATCCGTAAGGACACGAGTAGTTTCCTGGAACGAAGCAGCTGATAGGAACGAATCCGTCTCAAGCGACGCTTTAGTGATACCGAGGAGAACTGGTTTAGCCGAAGCGAGTGCTTTACCGGCACGGAGCGCTTCTTTACATGCTTCTTTAAATGTGCTGATATCGACTAGCGAACCTGGTAAGAGTGATGTCTCACCAGACTCGATGACGCGAACGCGACGGATCATCTGACGTACCATGACCTCGACGTGCTTGTCACCGATCTCAACCCCTTGCATCCGGTATACTTTTTGAACTTCTTGAAGAAGATAGTTCTGTACGCCTGATACACCTTTGACGTTCAAGAGTTCTTTCGGGTCGATTGAACCCTCTGTGAACACTTGTCCGGCTACAACTTCTTCACCGAGTTGAACACGAAGACGTGATCCGAAAGGAATCGTGTATGTCCGTGTTTCGCTCAGACCTTGAATCGTCAACTCACGCTTATCACGCGACTCCGTAAAGTCGATGACTTGTCCGTCGATTTCCGAGATGACCGCTTGACCTTTCGGGTTACGGGCCTCGAACAATTCCTGGATACGCGGGAGACCTTGTGTGATATCGTCTCCGGCAACCCCACCTGTGTGGAAGGTACGCATTGTAAGCTGCGTTCCTGGCTCACCGATTGATTGTGCCGCGATGATTCCGACTGCTTCGCCGACTTCGACGTCGTTACCAGTCGCAAGGTTACGTCCGTAACATTTCTTACAGACACCATGACTTGTATTACAAGTGAAGGCTGTACGAATCTCAACATTGTCGATGCCTGCGTCCGTGATGGCACGCGCGATATCTTCGTCGATGAGTTCGTTTGTTGAAACGAGGACTGCTCCTGTTTCCGGGTGAACGACTTTTTCGAACGCCGTACGGCCAACGAGTCGGTCGTAGAGGTTTTCGATTTCTTCCGTTCCTTCGCGGAGTGCTGTAACACGGATACCACGATCCGTTCCACAATCATCTTCGCGAATGATAACATCTTGCGCGACGTCAACGAGACGACGAGTCAGGTAACCTGAATCGGCAGTCTTCAAGGCTGTATCGGCAAGACCTTTACGGGCACCGTGCGTCGAGATGAAGTATTCCTGAACCGTCAGACCCTCACGGAACGAAGATTTGATCGGGAGCTCGATGATCCGTCCACTTGGAGCGGCCATGAGTCCACGCATCCCTGCAAGCTGCGTAAAGTTTGATGCGTTACCACGGGCACCAGAGTCACTCATCATGAAGATCGGGTTCAAACGGTTGAGGGATTTCATCAGACGAGACTGAATTTCATCCTTCGCGTCATTCCACGATTTAACGACACGCTCATAGCGCTCTTCTTCTGTGATGAGACCACGGCGATACGATTTCATAACGCGGTCAACATTATCTTGTGCCTCGACCAGGATTTCCTGTTTATCCGGAAGTACGATGATATCAGCGATACCAACCGTAATACCCGCACGTGTCGAGTGTTTGAAACCAAGGTTTTTCATTCGGTCAAGCATGCGGCTCGTCTCAGTCGTTTCAAAACGCTTGAAGACTTCTGCGATGACATTTCCGAGGAATCCTTTTTTGAATGGTTCGATGATCGGACGGCTCTTAATTTCAGCCGCGATATCCGTTCCTTTTTCAAGGAAGTACTGATCAGGCGTTGCTTCCTGCAGATTGTTCATCGATGGTTCATTCAAGTATGGGAACGTCGTTGGGAGGATCTCGTTGAAGATCAACTTACCGACCGTCGTAACCAGTAACTTCTCGTTTTGCGCTTCAGTGAATGTCGGGTTCTTCAGAACGCCGGCCGGAATCGCAACACGTGTGTGGAAGTGGACATACCCGTTTTGGTAGGCAATCAATGCTTCGTTCACCGTCGAGAATGTTTTCCCTTCGCCGATCGCGTTTTCACGCTCAAGCGTCAGGTAGTAGTTACCGAGGACCATATCCTGCGATGGTGTAACAACAGGCTTACCGTCTTTCGGGTTCAAGATGTTTTGTGCAGCGAGCATGAGAAGACGGGCTTCTGCTTGGGCTTCTGCTGAAAGTGGTACGTGAACCGCCATTTGGTCACCATCGAAATCGGCGTTGTAAGCCGTACATACGAGTGGGTGCAGACGAATCGCGCGACCTTCGACGAGTGTCGGTTCGAACGCCTGGATACCGAGACGGTGAAGTGTCGGGGCACGGTTCAAGAGAACCGGATGCTCACGGATGACTTCTTCTAAGACGTCCCAAATTTCAGGTTGAACACGTTCGATTTTCCGTTTTGCACTCTTGATGTTTGGTGCGATGCCACGTGAGACAAGCTCTTTCATGACAAACGGTTTGAAGAGTTCAAGGGCCATTTCTTTCGGAAGGCCACATTGATACATCTTCAGGTTTGGACCAACGACGATAACCGAACGACCAGAATAGTCGACTCGTTTACCGAGTAAGTTTTGACGGAAACGTCCTTGTTTCCCTTTCAGCATGTGTGAAAGAGATTTTAATGGACGGTTACCCGGTCCAGTAACCGGACGACCGCGACGACCGTTATCGATCAAGGCATCGACCGCTTCTTGCAACATCCGTTTTTCATTCTGAACGATGATGTTCGGAGCGCCAAGGTCAAGAAGACGCTTGAGACGGTTGTTACGGTTGATGACACGACGGTATAAGTCGTTTAAGTCAGATGTCGCGAAACGTCCACCATCAAGCTGGACCATCGGACGGAGTTCCGGCGGGATGACCGGTAATACTTCAAGAACCATCCACTCCGGATTGTTGCCTGAGTTGCGGAAAGCATCGAGGACTTCAAGACGTTTAATCGCACGTGTACGACGTTGTCCTTGAATCATTCGAAGATCTTCACGTAAGCCGGCTACTTCTTTTTCGAGTTCAACGTCACGGAGCAATTTACGAACTGCTTCCGCACCCATTTCAGCGGTAAACGAACTACCGAATTTCTCGCGATAGGCGCGGTACTCTTTTTCTGAAAGAAGTTGTTTCTTCTCGAGTGTCGATTCGCCCGGATCCGTTACGACGTACGACGCGAAGTAAATGATCTCTTCGAGTGCACGCGGTGACATATCAAGGACGAGACCCATACGACTTGGGATTCCTTTAAAGTACCAGATGTGCGAAACCGGTGCTGCAAGTTCAATGTGACCCATGCGCTCACGACGGACTTTCGACTTGGTTACTTCAACACCACAACGGTCACAAATGATTCCTTTATAACGAATCCGTTTGTATTTCCCGCAGTAACATTCCCAGTCTTTTGTTGGACCAAAAATCCGTTCACAGAACAAGCCGTCTTTCTCTGGCTTGAGCGTACGATAGTTGATCGTTTCCGGCTTCTTCACTTCCCCGAAAGACCACGAACGGATCTTTTCAGGGGAAGCGAGGCCGATTTTCATATATTCAAATCTATTAACATCTACCAAGGGGTGGACCTCCCTTTCGCTTATTCCTCTTCAGTAACAACTGGTGCGACAGGCGCTTGAACTTCTTCGAGTGCTGGAGTCGCGTTCGGGATGTTGTCGTCGTCGTCGTCTTTCATTTCGATCTCTTCATCTTCGGCAGACATCATCTTAACATCCATACCAAGGGATTGAAGCTCTTTAATGAGGACTCGGAACGATTCCGGCACGCCCGGTTGTGGTACATTTTCGCCTTTAACGATCGCTTCATATGCTTTAACACGACCGATTGTATCATCGGACTTGATTGTCAGGATCTCTTGGAGCGTATAAGCGGCACCGTATGCTTCCAGTGCCCATACTTCCATCTCACCGAAACGCTGTCCACCGAACTGGGCTTTACCACCGAGCGGCTGCTGCGTAACGAGCGAGTAAGGACCCGTCGAACGTGCGTGAAGTTTATCATCGACCATGTGGGCGAGTTTGATCATATACATGACACCAACCGAGATGCGGTTATCGAAGGCTTCACCAGAACGTCCATCATAAAGGATCGTTTTAGCGTCGCGGTCCATACCGGCCTCTTCAATCGTTGCCCAAACATCTTCCTCACGTGCACCATCGAATACCGGCGATGCAACTTTGATTCCGAGTTGGCGTGCAGCCATACCAAGGTGAAGTTCGAGCAACTGCCCGATGTTCATCCGTGATGGTACACCAAGTGGATTCAACATGATGTCGATTGGTGTGCCGTCTGGCATGTACGGCATGTCTTCTTCAGGCAGGATACGTGAGATAACACCTTTGTTACCGTGACGTCCCGCCATTTTATCTCCTTCGTGAATCTTACGCTTCTGAACGATGTACGCACGGATCAACTGGTTGACACCAGGTGACAGTTCGTCGCCGTTATCACGATCGAAGATTTTCACGTCAAGGATGATTCCGTCTCCGCCGTGTGGAACACGAAGTGACGTATCACGAACTTCACGTGCTTTTTCACCGAAGATTGCATGAAGCAGGCGTTCTTCAGCTGTCAATTCCGTTACGCCCTTAGGTGTAACTTTACCGACCAGGATATCCCCGTCTTTAACTTCAGCACCGACACGGATGATTCCGCGGTCGTCGAGGTTTTTCAGGGCGTCGTCACCGACGTTTGGAATGTCACGCGTGATCTCTTCCGGTCCGAGTTTTGTATCACGTGATTCACACTCATATTCTTCAATGTGGATCGACGTGTAGACGTCGTCTTTCACGAGACGTTCGCTCATGATGACAGCATCCTCGTAGTTGTAACCATCCCATGTCATGAAACCGACGAGTACGTTACGACCAAGCGCAAGTTCCCCACCGTCCATCGATGGACCATCTGCAAGAATCTCGCCTTTATCGACAGGATCGCCTACTTTGATGATTGGTTTTTGGTTATAGCACGTTCCTTGGTTAGAACGGATGAATTTCTGGATTTTGTAACGGTCAAGTTCTCCCTGAACGATGTTACCATCGACTTCCGTCGTACGACGGACAAGGATTTCACGGGCCGTTACACGCTCAGCGATACCTGAATGTTTTGCAACAACAGCAGCACCTGAGTCTTTTGCAGACACGTACTCCATTCCGGTACCGACAATCGGTGATTCCGGATCAAGAAGAGGTACGGCCTGACGTTGCATGTTCGCTCCCATGAGGGCACGGTTCGAGTCATCGTTCTCTAAGAACGGGATACATGCCGTCGCTGCCGAAACAACCTGTTTCGGTGAAACGTCCATGTAGTCGACACGAGCTGGTTCGACAGACAAGTTTTGTCCGCGGAAACGTGACAAGACGTGTGTATCTTGGAACGTCTTCTCTTCCGTCAACAACATGTTTGCCTGTGCGACAACGTAGAGATCCTCTTCGTCGGCCGTCATGTAGTGAATTTCATTCGTGACGACACCCGTTTCCGGATCGACACGACGGTATGGCGCTTCGATGAAACCATACTCATTGACTTTCGCGAACGAAGACAGTGAGTTGATCAGCCCGATGTTTGGACCCTCAGGCGTTTCAATCGGACACATACGGGAATAATGCGAGTAGTGAACATCTCGGACTTCAAAGCCGGCACGCTC
Source organism: Exiguobacterium sp. Helios (assembly GCF_014524545.1). Lineage (NCBI taxonomy): Bacteria > Bacillati > Bacillota > Bacilli > Caryophanales > Exiguobacterium > Exiguobacterium sp. Helios. The sequence continues at coordinate 360,725 of NZ_CP053557.1, read as the reverse complement.
ACGTGTGAGACCACCGGGTCCAAGTGCAGATAGACGACGTTTGTGCGTCAATTCCGCAAGCGGGTTCGTTTGGTCCATGAACTGTGATAACTGCGAGCTACCGAAGAACTCTTTAATCGATGCGATAACAGGACGAATGTTGATCAATGCCTGTGGCGTGATCGCATTCTGGTCTTGAATCGACATCCGCTCCTTGACGACACGTTCCATACGGGAAAGCCCGATCCGGAACTGGTTTTGGAGCAATTCACCGACTGAACGGAGACGACGGTTACCGAGGTGGTCGATATCGTCTGTCGTTCCTACTTCATGCAACAAGTTGAAGAAATAGTTGATGGCAGCAATCATGTCAGCAGGCGTGATGTGCTTGATGTCACGATCGATGTTACCGTTACCGATGATATTGATGATGCGTTCACCTTCAGCATCGTCCGGTGCGAACACCTTGATCGACTGTAAGTTGAAGGCTTCGCCTTGCGTTACGCCGCCAGTTGGCGTCGCTTCGATGTAACCGACAGATCCTTCAAGGAATGGCAAGACTTTGTCGAGCATGCGACGGTCAAGAACCGTTCCTTCTTCTGCGATCACTTCCCCTGTTTCCGGATCGACAAGCGTTTCCGCAAGTTTCTGCCCGAACAGACGATTCTTCAGATGAAGTTTTTTGTTGATTTTATAACGACCAACGTTTGCCAAATCATAACGTTTCGGGTCAAAGAACCGTGACACGAGAAGTGCTTTCGCATTTTCGACAGTCGGTGGCTCTCCCGGACGCAGACGCTCATAAATTTCAATGAGGGCTTTTTCCGTTGTTTCTGTATTATCTTTTTCAAGGGAGTTACGGAGGTACTCATCATCTCCAAGGAGATCGATGATTTCCTGATCCGTACCGAAACCAAGAGCACGTAAAAGAACCGTTACTGGAATCTTACGCGTGCGGTCGATTCGGACGTATACGATATCCTTCGCATCTGTCTCAAGTTCGAGCCATGCTCCACGGTTCGGGATGACCGTTGCCGAAAATCCACGTTTACCGTTTTTATCTAACTTATTGTTGTAATACACACTTGGCGAACGAACAAGCTGGGAAACGATAACTCGTTCCGCACCATTAATAATGAATGTTCCCGACTCCGTCATAAGCGGGAAGTCACCCATAAAGACTTCTTGTTCCTTCAATTCACCCGTCTCTTTGTTTTGAAGACGGACTTTTACGCGTAGTGGTGCCGAATAGGTCACATCGCGCTCTTTTGATTCATCAATCGAATACTTCGGCTCTCCGAGCGAGTAGTCGATGAATTCTAATACGAGATTTCCTGTGAAGTCGGAAATCGGCGAGATATCATGAAACATCTCACGAAGACCTTCCCGTAGGAACCATTCGTATGAATTCGTTTGAATCTCAATAAGGTTTGGAAGTTCTAAAACTTCGCTGATACGTGCATAGCTTCTTCTCTGACGGTGACGACCGTACTGAACAAGTTGACCAGTCAACTGATTCACCTCTCAGACCCAGTTCTTCTTCTTGAGAAGGACGGGTGTAATATCGAACATTGAAGCCATTTTTTGACCGATAAGCGCAAAAAAGCGACGTCTTGTCTACTCAATCATCTGTAGTCGAGAACGCCAGCTGCTTCAAACTGCTTATCCAAAAATCACTCCAATGGCATTTTATAATACTATCATAGACATTAGATAAGGTCAACGACAAATCACTCGATTTGTCAAGACCGAATTGATTTAAATATCGAATACCCTTTATCGCGGGTAACCGTCTCACATGAACCAAACACTTCTTCCATCAACTTCTTCGCTGATGGACCACCTTGTTTCTTTTGAATGACGACCCATAAGGCACCGCCCACTTCAAGATGATCATACGCTTCCCGCAAAATCCGGTGAACAACCGGCTTCCCCGCCCGAATCGGTGGATTCGTCACGATCGCTGCAAACGTCTGTTCAGCCACGCCAGCATATCCGTCACTTACACCGGTCGTCACGGAAACACCATTCGCACGTGCATTGTCAGCCGCAAGCTCAAGAGCCCGCTCGTTTACATCTACTAAAACGGCTTCTCGTCCGGTTGTTTTCGCAAGCGAAATGCCCATCGGACCATATCCGCACCCGACATCCAAAATTGCTCCCGGTACATCCGGCTCCACAAAGGCTTCAATCAGTAAACGCGAACCGAAATCCACGCCGCCTTTTGAAAACACTCCATGATCCGAAGTGAAGCGGAACGTTTCACCACGTAAGACGAATTCCCACGACTTTGGATCCCGTTTCGAGGAGGGATCATTTGTGTAATAATGATCTGCCATGTTTCCTTCCCCTCTCTATATTAAAGTTGAAAACAAAAGAAGCCCGCAAAGCGAGCTTCTTTTGTTTTAAGTGAAGAAGAAAATTACTTAACTTCTACGCTTGCGCCAGCTTCTTCAAGCTTAGCTTTGATTGCGTCAGCGTCTTCTTTCGAAACGCCTTCTTTAACTGGAGCCGGAGTTCCGTCAACGAGTGCTTTCGCTTCTTTAAGACCGAGGCCTGTCAATTCGCGAACTGCTTTGATGACGTTGATTTTACCAGAACCTGCGCTAGTAAGGATTACGTCGAATTCAGTTTGCTCTTCAGCTGCTGCTGCGCCTGCACCTGCTGCTGCTACTGGAGCTGCTGCTGATACGCCGAATTCTTCTTCGATTGTTTTTACGAGTTCGTTAAGTTCAAGAACAGTCATGCCCTTGAGGTCTTCGATAAATTGCTCTTTGTTGAAAGCCATTATGGTTTTCCTCCTTTGATTTAACCCACGTTGGGGTGTGAAAAATTGTGTGTTTGCCTATCCCGCTAAGCGGACATTAAGCAGATTGTTCTTCTTTTTGCTCTGCAATTGCGTTCGTTGCCACCGCAAGACCACGGATTGGCGCTTGAAGCACGCTGAGAAGCATCGAAAGGAGACCTTCGCGTGATGGAAGTTCCGCAAGGGCTTTGACATCTTCTACTGAAGTGACTTTGCCTTCGATGATACCACCTTTAAGCTCAAGAGCTTTGTGGTCTTTCGAGAAGTTGTTTAAGATCTTAGCTGGAGCGATAACGTCTTCATTGCTGAAGGCGATCGCAGTAGGACCTGTAAAGACTTCGTCAAGACCCTCAAGATTGCTTTGAACTGCAGCACGGCGGAGGAGACCGTTTTTGTAAACTTTGAATTCAACACCCGCTTCGCGGAGTTGTTTACGAAGTTCTGTTACTTCGTCTACTGTGAGACCACGGTAGTCGACGACGATTGTTCCAGCGCTCGCTTGCATTTTCTCAGCGATCTCAGTTACGAGATCCGCTTTGACAGCGATAACTTTTTCGTTTGCCATTTCTGTTGCACCTCCTGGTAAATGGAATGTACCGGCGCGAGGGGCTGCTCGATTTCAAATAAAAAGCCTCCGTCTGCAAGGCAGAGGAGGCGTAATCGTCAAAAAGGATACCTGAACAAACAGGCTCTCTGAGCAAGAACACCTCGGAAGGGTTTATGCTCAATCGATGAGCACCTTCTGTCTACGGTATGTCGAATATATCAACGTTTTATACTGTAACAGCGTTCTTAGAACGTTGTCAAGTTCGTTTTAGACGAAATTATTTCGCAAAGTCAGCTGAAGATACTTTTACACCAGGACCCATTGTTGAAGCGATCGCGATGTTTTTAAGGTAGATACCTTTAGCAGTAGCAGGCTTAACTTTAACGAGAGTTTCGATGACTGTGTTGATGTTCTCAACCAATTTAGCGTCATCAAATGATTTTTTACCGACTGGAACGTGGATGTTACCAGATTTGTCGACACGGTACTCAACTTTACCAGCTTTGATATCGTTGATTGCTTTCGTGACGTCAAATGTAACTGTTCCTGTTTTCGGGTTAGGCATGAGGCCTTTAGGTCCGAGAACACGGCCGAGTTTACCAACTTCACCCATCATGTCAGGTGTCGCAACGATAACATCGAAGTCGAACCATCCTTGTTGGATTTTAGTGATGTACTCAGAATCACCAGCGAAGTCTGCTCCAGCAGCTTCCGCTTCTTTTAATTTCTCACCTTTAGCAAAGACGAGAACTTTTTGTGTTTTACCAGTACCGTGTGGCAATACGACTGCTCCACGGATTTGTTGATCTGCTTTCTTCGGATCGACTCCGAGACGAACAGCAAGTTCGATTGTTTCATCGAATTTCGCAGTTGCAGACTTTTTAGTTAAGTCTACCGCTTCAGCGAGTTCGTATGAAACCGTACGATCGATAAGTTTAGCAGCTTCTTTATACTTCTTACCCATTTTAGGTTCCTCCTTTGTGGTTGTGCGGAAAATCCTCCCACATAATGAAAGGGTAGCAAGGCTTCAAGTAACTATCCGCCTGCGACCCTCATCGTTGTTCATTGCAATCAAAAGACTCAGTCTTCGATTACGATACCCATAGAACGTGCAGTACCTTCAACCATCAACATCGCTGTTTCAACAGATGCTGCGTTGAGGTCTGGCATTTTCGTTTCAGCGATTTCGCGAACTTTGTCACGTTTGACAGTCGCTACTTTCTTACGGTTAGGCTCGCCTGAACCGCTCTCGATTCCAGCTGCTTTCTTCAAGAGAACTGCTGCTGGTGGAGTTTTAGTAATAAACGTAAATGAACGATCTTCAAAAACCGTGATGACTACAGGAATAATCAAGCCGGCTTGGTCTTGTGTACGAGCGTTGAACTCTTTACAGAAGCCCATGATGTTCACACCTGCTTGACCGAGTGCCGGTCCAACTGGTGGAGCTGGGTTTGCTTTGCCCGCAGGAATTTGAAGTTTAACTAGTTTCATAACCTTCTTCGCCACGAGACACACCTCCTTAATTCTTTAATGTGGTTTAATTGGACGTTGCGCGTCCTCCCACTCATTCTATTCGACGAGTAATTTATCGAAATAAGCACAACATCAAACAGGAAAAATTGTACCATTAAAATAAAAGTTTCGCAATAGGAAACTTAATCTATTTTCTCAACTTGTGAGAAATCGAGCTCTACTTTCGTTTCACGACCGAACATATCGACAGAAACCTTCATTTTCTCTGTTTCTGTTTCAAGTTCTTCGATCGTACCTTCCAGGTTCGCAAAGACACCTTCTTTGATCCGTACGATTTGTCCCATTGTAAAGTCATAACGACTCTTCATGTCAACAAGTCCCATTGATCCGAGAATGTTTTCCGCTTCTTCTGGAAGAAGTGGTGTCGGTTTTGAACCGCCGCCAACCGAACCGAGGAATCCCGTGACGTTCGGTGTGTTACGGACGACATACCAAGAATCATCCGTCATGACCATCTCCACGAGGACATACCCCGGGAAAATCTTGATTTCACGTTCCTTGATTTTCGTTTCACCTTTTTTGTTTGTTACTTCTTCCTGTACCGTTTCGATTGGAACGAGTACACGGAAGATTTTCTCGTCCATGTTCATGGATTCAATCCGACGCTCAAGATTTGCCTTGACGTTATTTTCGAATCCAGAGTACGTTTGGACAACAAACCACTGCTTATCCATGGTACGTCACCTCTTCTTTTTACTTAATCAACCAACTCATGAATGCGCTGAGCCCTGAATCGATACCAAAGATGAAGACACCCATAAAAATGACCATACCGATTACAGTCAGTGTATACTTCGTCAGTTCTTTTCGTTTCGGCCAGCTCGTCTTTTTCAGTTCATTCCATACGTCACGCAAAAATTTCATCGTACTTTCCCTCCAGGATGTAGTAAATGGGGATAGATGAAGCCTTATTTCGCTTCTTTATGAATCGTATGCGCGTTACAACGGCGACAGAACTTCTTCAGTTCCAAGCGGATGCTGACATCCTCTTTTTTCATCGTCGTGTAGTCGCGGGCACCGCAAATATCACAAGCAAGGCCTACTTTCTTCGCCATCTCAAACGACCTCCTTCTTTGCCACTCCTTCTCTTCAAGAAGAGAATCCTCTCTAAAAAAAAGAGCGTAAAAAAAAACGCCTATGAGCGGCGTCTCGCTAGTAAGGCGCTATTTATACAGTAGCACACCCGGTTAACGGGGTCAATCCACCTCTCGGTCAGACAGTCAGTTTTCGTGCTTCAAGATACCGTTCCAGCTTTTTCTTCACACGTTGAAGGGCATTATCGATTGACTTGACATGACGATCGAGATCATCTGAGATTTCCTGATAGGTTCTTCCGTCAAGATAGAGCGCCAGTACTTTTCGCTCCAGATCACTAAGGATCTCATCCATCTTACTTTCAATATCCGCATACTCTTCCCGGTTCACGATCAACACTTGCGGATCCGACGGGGCTGTCGATGTGATGATATCGAGTAACGTCCGTTCCGATTCGTCATCGTAAATCGGTTTATCGAGCGAAATGTAGGAATTCAGCGGAATATGTTTTTGACGCGTTGCGGTTTTGATTGCTGTGATCATTTGCCGGGTAATACACAACTCAGCAAAGCCTTTGAACGAAGCCAGCTTATCCGTGCGGTAATCCCGGACTGCCTTATACAGGCCGATCATACCTTCCTGGATGATATCTTCCCGGTCCGCTCCGATTAAAAAGTAAGACCGTGCCTTGGCACGCACGAAGTTCCGATACCGCTCGATCAGAAATTCGAGCGCATCACTGTTGTCAAATACCTTCGCTTGTTCCACAAGCGCCTCATCGGTCATGCACTCAAACTGGTCGAACGAAACCAAACTCATCCGTCATCCCTCCAAGCTTCTCTAACAAACTAATCGATTGTTTCTAATTATACAATAATTTCCTGTCTTACGACAATGAAAATTGGCATGACCTCTTTTTTTACTCTGTTGATCGTGCGGAGACGTGACACCTGAAGAATCAAAAAAAGCGAATTTCACGACTTTATCGTGAATCCGCTTTTTCATTTTCTTCATGAATCTGAATTTTTACGCCGCCGGATCTCTTCAAGCCGTTCAATGACATCAGCCGGCATATCGATTGTCGAACGTGGTTTCTTGCTCGTCTTCGACGCAATCGTCTGTCCACGGATGACGGCAACCGCCGCCTTCCAGTCCCGTCGTAATTCCTGCGCCGAGATCCGAAGGGCACCGAGCGTGAAGATGACCCACTGTTCGGTGAAATCGTTTGTCGCAACCGTCAGCTTGACCCGGATATCCTGTAACCATTCCGCCGCTGTTTTCTCAATCCATTCATCCGCCGTTTCGTTTTCCCGTGTATAGATGACTTCGATACCGCTTTTCCTGATCCGGGATTCTCTCCCCGGTTGGAGATAGGCATCGAAGACAATCGTCACATTGATTCCTGTCACGGCCTGGTACTCGGCCATCGCATCGACCAATCGTTCCCGTGCTAATTCAAAATCCTGCTCCCGCAATGTCCGGAATTCCGGCCATGCGCCAATGATATTGTAGCCATCAACGATCAGACGGTCGTATTTCATCGCGAATACGGCTTTCTTGTCCGGTAGACCTCATATAACAACAACGAGGCAGCAACCGATGCGTTGAGTGACGTGACATGTCCTGCCATCGGGAGATGTACAAGGAAATCGCATTTTTCACGGACAAGCCGGCTCATGCCTTTTCCTTCGCTGCCGATGACGATTCCAAGTGGCATCGTTCCGTCGAGCGTCCGGTAGTCATCACTCTCACGGGCATCCGTCCCGACAAACCAGATCCCTTTTTTCTTTAAATCTTCCATTGTCCGCGTCAAGTTCGTCACACGAACGACCGGGATATGTTCGATCGCCCCCGTTGAAGCTTTCGCGACAACCTGTGTCAATCCGACAGACCGGCGTTTCGGAATAATGATCCCGTGGGCACCGACGGCATCTGCCGTCCGGAGAATCGATCCGAGATTATGCGGATCTTCGAGTTCATCGAGTAAAATCATCAATGGCGTCTCGTCTTTCTTTTCTGCCAGTGCAAAGATATCGTCGAGTTCTGCATACTCATAGGCAGCGACGGCAGCAACGACACCCTGGTGATTGTCGCTTCCCGTCAAACCGTGTAATTTCGAGCGTGGAACGATTTGTGTCTGGACACCTGCCTCTTTCGCCATCGCATGGATGACGGCAAGCGGTCCTTTCTGTTGCCCTTCTTGGATGAAGAGCTTGTTCATCTCACGACCCGTCCGTAACGCTTCGAGAACCGGATTCCGTCCGTATAAGAAATCCTGTCCTTCCTCGAGCGGTTCGATCACGATGGTCTCTTCTTGTTTGGGCTCAACTTTCTTCTGTTTCGTTTTTTCGCCATGCGGCTTGTCTTTTTGTTTACGCGCCGATTGGAACGATTTATTTTCCGTCCGTTGCTTCGGCTTCGAGTAATTCGAGCGCTTGTCCGATGAGTTCTTCAAGACGATCCCCTCCTTCTGCAAGATAGACATATCCGAGCAATGCCTCAAACGCCGTTGCGTACCGGTACGTATGGACGTCCGTACTTTTCGGAACGGAACCTGATTTAGCGTTCTTCCCGCGCCGGACGACAGCCTGCTCTTCTTCTGTCAACGTATTTTCATTTAACCAGTGTGTCACGACGAAGGCTTGCGCCTGAGCACGGACATAGCGGATGGCCGCTTGATGCAGTTCACCCGGTTTGACATATCCTTTTTCAAGCAACCGTTCCCGGACATGCATTTCATAGACAACATCGCCCATGTAGGCGAGTGCCAGCGCATTTAATTGTTTGTAGTTCTTCATCCGCGCTTCCACCGCATCCCTTGCGCTGTATCCTCAAGCAGGATGCCTTGGTCACGCAGTTGATCACGGATCGCGTCCGCACGGGCGAAGTCCCGTTCTTTCCGTGCCGTATCCCGATCACGAATCAGCTGTTCGACTTCTTCATCGAGTAACCCTTTTTCGATTGTCAACGTGACTCCGAGGACTGTCGATAGTTCATCAAAGACTGCCAGGAATCGTTCCAGCACTTCTGTTGCGACCTGGTCTTCCCCAAGATAGAGGTTGGCTTCCTTCGACAGATCAAACAAATCGGTCACAGCGTTCGCTGTATTGAAATCATCATCCATCGATGTGATGAAATGCTGTTTGATTTCTTCGATCCGGTTCAGCCATTTGTCCGTTGCCGTTCCAAGATTAGCCGTCATCGTCAAACGGTGTTCGACGTTTGCGACCGATTCACGGATCCGTGCCAACCCGTTTGCTGCCTGATCGATCAGATCACGGCTGTAGTTGATCGGATGACGGTACTGGACTGACAGCATGAAGAAACGTAAGACCATCGGATCGACGGCTTGAATCGCTTCGTGGACCGTCAGGAAGTTGCCCAGTGATTTTGACATCTTTTCATTTTCGATGTTAAGGAACCCGTTATGCATCCAGTAGTTTGCAAACTTCTGTGAGTTGCACGCTTCCGATTGGGCAATCTCATTTTCATGGTGCGGGAATTTAAGGTCTTGTCCGCCTGCATGAATATCAATCGTATCCCCGAGATACTTTTTCGCCATCGCTGAGCACTCGATGTGCCAGCCGGGACGGCCTTCTCCCCATGGACTCGTCCATGCCGGTTCACCCGGTTTCGCTGCTTTCCATAGGACGAAATCGAGCGGATCTTCTTTTTTCTCGCCGACTTCGATCCGCGCACCCGAGCGGAGTTCATCAATCGACTGTTGACTTAGCTGACCGTAATCTTTAAAGCTGCGTGTCCGGAAGTAGACATCTCCGCTTGACGCATAGGCATTCCCTTTTTCGACGAGCACTTCGATGAAAGCGATGATATCGTCCATCGTTTCCGTGACGAGCGGATGAATATCCGCTTTTTGGACATTCAACGCACCTGTATCCGCGTGATAGGCTTCGATGAATCGTTTCGTCAGTGCATGGTAATCTTCTCCGAGCTCATTCGCTGTCCGGATGATTTTATCGTCGACATCCGTGAAGTTCGAGACATATTTAACGTCATAGCCCCGGTACGTAAAGTAGCGGCGGACCGTATCAAAGACGATGGCCGGACGGGCATTCCCGATATGGATGTAGTTATAGACGGTTGGTCCACAAACATACATCTTGACCTTTCCTTCTTCGAGCGGTTTAAACGGTTCCTTTTTTCCGGTCATGCTGTTGTAAAGTTGTATCATGGCGGTGTCCTCCTTTTATTCGTTCAATCTCACGTTTTAATTGTTCAAGTTCCAGTTCAACCCGTTCCTGGCATTCACGAACCGGATCGGGTAATTGATGATCAAGCGGTGCATCGACTTTTATTCCGTCTTGTATCACGACACGTCCGGGAATTCCGACAACTGTCGCATTTGACGGTACATTTTTTAGAACAACGGAGCTTGCGCCAATCTTCGATGAATCACCAATCGTGATATCACCGAGTACGCGTGCTCCGGCTGATACGAGGACACCATTTCCGAGTGTCGGATGCCGTTTGCCCGTTTCTTTCCCTGTTCCCCCCAGTGTCACACCTTGGAACAGGGTGACATCGTCGCCGATAATCGCCGTTTCCCCAATGACGACTCCCATACCATGGTCGATGAAGAGACGCCGGCCGATTGTCGCACCGGGATGAATCTCAATTCCCGTCAGGAACCGGCTGAATTGCGACAACAGCCGTGCGGCAAGATGCAAATTCATCTTCCACATACGATGAGCCAACCGGTGCATCCAGACGGCATGTAATCCCGGATAGGTCAAGACGACTTCCATCGTACTCCGGGCTGCCGGATCCTGTTTAAATACATTGCGGATATCTTCACGCATCCGTGTCATGTTCGTTCTCCTCTCCATAAGAAAAAGCGCCCCCGTGCATCGCTGCACAGAGACGCCAATCAGCGCGGTCCCACTCTGTTTGGATGAACTGAATCATCCCTCTCCGGTCCGTTAACGCCGGAGATACGTCTACGCCTACTCTCACTGATTTCGGGCAGCACTCAGAGGGGCATTTCGAAAGCGCATCCGTTCAAGCTTTCTCACCACTCAAGCTTGTCTCTGTACAACGGACATCGTTCCTACTTTCCTCATCTACGCTTTATTTTATGCGTCCAGACGCGCAAGTACGCGGTCTTTTCCTAATAATTGAATCGTGTTCGGAAGCTCCGGTCCGTGTGTTTGTCCGGTCGTTGCGACACGGATTGGCATGAACAGATTTTTCCCTTTTTGTCCGGTTGCTTTTTGGGTTGCTTTGATTGCCCCTTTAATGGCTTCCGGTGTCCATTCTTCAAGTGTCCGCAACTGGTTCGCGAATTCACTCAAGACTGCAGGAACGGTTTCTCCTGCCAAGACAGTGTTTGCCTCTTCATCATACACCAGTTCATCCTCAAAGAACATCTCTGAAAGCTCGACGATTTCTGCGCCATGTGTCATCTGTTCCCGGTATAATCCGACCAGGTTTTGTGCCCAGACGAGCTCTCCTTCCGTCGGTTCGCTTGAAACACGTCCCGCGTCTTGCAGGAACGGCAGACTTGCTTCGAATACTTCTTCGAACGATTGGTGTTTCATGTATTGACCGTTGATCCAAGCCAGTTTTTGCTGGTCAAAGACAGCTGGACTTTTCGAAAGACGGGACGCATCGAAAATCTCGATGAACTCTTCTTTTGTGAAGATTTCCTGTTCACCGACCGGCGACCAGCCAAGTAACGTCACGAAGTTCAGTAATGCTTCCGGCAAGTAACCGAGATCTTTATACTGCTCGATGTATTGGATGATCGACTGATCACGTTTCGAGAGTTTTTTGTGTTCTTCGTTGACAATCAATGTCATGTGACCGAATGTCGGATAGTCCCAACCGAACGCATCATAAATCATCATCTGCTTCGGTGTGTTCGAAATATGGTCGTCTCCACGCAGGACGTGGCTGATTTCCATCAAGTGATCATCAACGACGACAGCAAAGTTGTACGTCGGAATCCCGTCTTTTTTAACGATGACCCAATCGCCGAAGTCTTTTGATTCGAACGAGACGTCTTCTTTGACGATATCGTTCCATGTGTAGGTGACGCTTTCCGGAACACGGATCCGAATCGACGGTGTCCGGCCTTCTGCCACAAATGCATCTTCTTGTTCTTGCGTCAGATTACGGTGTGCACCTGAATAACGGGGTGCTTCCCCACGTGCGATTTGCGCTTCCCGTTCCGCTTCGAGCTCTTCCGATGTCATGTAACAGCGGTAAGCTAGTCCTTTTTCAAGTAACTCGTCTGTGTATTTTTTGTACAGATCGAGTCGCTCCATTTGGAAGTAAGGACCATAGTCGCCGCCGCGACCCGGACCTTCATCCCAGTCGATGCCGAGCCATTCGAGGTACTTCATCTGACTTTCCACACCACCATCGATGTTTCGTTTCTGATCCGTATCCTCAATCCGTAAAATCATCTTACCGCCTGCGTGTCGTGCAAACAGGTAGTTAAACAATGCTGTTCGTGCATTTCCAATATGAAGGTGTCCCGTTGGACTTGGTGCATAACGTACACGTACTTCTGCCATTACCGATCCACTCCCTTAGTCTAAAATTCGCTTACCTAGTATACCTTATTCTTCGATTCGTTTCAGCAAAATCACAGCCTGACATGCGATTCCTTCTTCACGCCCCGTAAAACCGAGCCATTCCGTCGTCGTCGCCTTGACATTGATTTGTTCGATATCCGCTTCAAGCAGTTCCGCGATTCGCGCCCGCATCGTATCGATGTATGGACGTAACTTCGGCGCTTGCGCAATGACGGTCGCGTCTAAATTACCCAGTTCATAGCCTTGTGCTTTGACCAGTGCATACACGTGCTGCAACAATTTTGCTGAGTCAGCATCTTTAAAATCCGGATCCGTATCCGGGAAGTGTTTCCCGATATCGCCCGCCGCAATCGCACCGAGTGCTGCGTCAGCAATCGTATGTAACAGGACGTCAGCATCCGAGTGACCGAGCAACCCTTTCGTATGCGGAATCTCAATCCCGCCTAAAATCAGTTTGCGGTCCTCTGCAAAAGCATGTACATCAAATCCTTGTCCAATTCGGATCATCTTCATTTCCCCCGTTTCGTTAGAATGGCTTCTCCAAACAATAAATCGTCCGGCGTCGTCACTTTAATGTTCTCGTATTGTCCGGTGACCCAAGTCACCGTTCCTCCGTCCCATTCTATCAAACTTGCGTCATCCGTACCTAAAAATTCCGTCGCTGCCTTCGCATGAACAGTTCGAATCCGCTCTAACTCAAAGGCTTGCGGTGTTTGGGCTGCCATCAGCTGATCCCGGGGAACCGTCTCGACAATCGCGTCGCCGTCAATCCGTTTGACGGTATCTTTGATCGGCACACCTAAAATCGCAGCTCCGGTCTGTTCAGCTGCTTTGACGACCTGCTGAATCGATTCGATGGTCACGAATGGTCGGGCTCCGTCATGAATCAGGACTATACCGGGTGCTGTCACCGCTTCTAATCCACGCTTCACACTTTCCTGACGCTCGCGTCCACCCGGGACGAGACGGATCGACGTCTTGTATGGTGCCGTGATACGTTCGAACCACGATTGCTCCACCGGATTGATCGCCAAAATGATTTCAAGACAAGCCGGGTCCTGCTCAAAGACATCCAGTGTCCATTCGATGATGGACCGGTTTCGTAACGTCAGCATTAATTTGTTTCGATCCGCCCCCATCCGTTTCCCTGCTCCGGCGGCCGGAATGACAATCCGGTATGTGTGCTCTTTCATCTAGTTCCCTCTTTTCCCATAAGTAAAGACTGCCAAAAGAGATTTGGCAGTCTGCTGTTTATTTTTCCTGGGGTTTCGCGAAAATCATCCGTCCGGCAGACGTCTGCAGAACACTGGTCACGACAACACCAATCGTTTTCGAAATCAAATGTTTTCCTTCTTCAACGACGACCATCGTTCCATCCTCGAGGTAGGCAATTCCCTGTTTTTGCTCTTTTCCTTCTTTGATGACGAGGACCGTCATCTCTTCACCGGGGATGACCACTTGCTTGACGGCATTCGCCAAATCGTTGATGTTCAAGACCGGTACGTTCCGTACTTCACAGACCTTATTTAAGTTGTAGTCGTTCGTGACGACGATTCCTTTAATCAGTTCTGCCAGCTTAATCAACTTGATGTCGACTTCCGGAACATCCTCAAAGTCCCCGTCATAAATCTCGACTTCCATGCCGGGAATCGATTGCAATTCCTTCAGCACATCGAGCCCGCGACGTCCGCGGTTTCGCTTCAGTGTATCTGATGAATCCGCAATATACTGCAACTCGCCGATGACGAATTGCGGAACAATCAGTTTGCCTTCGACAAATCCTGTTTTTGCGATATCCGTAATCCGACCATCGATGATGACACTCGTATCGAGGACTTTACTGTTTGATTTTGTGACAACAACAGGCTCAGCCGCTTTTTTCTCCGTCTGATTGTTACTGTTGCGCAAGAAGACTTTCGTCAGTTCGTGACGCTTCCGGTAGCCGACCGTAAATCCGAGGTAACCGAACAGTACTGCGACTATCATGGTTAACACATTACTGAGTAAAGGAATACCGACAAGTTCAATCAGCATGCTGACAAGAAAAGCCATGACGAGACCAACCAATAAGCCGAATGTGCCGAAAAATAGATCGGCGACAGGTGCTTTCACTAACTTTTCTTCTAAAAACCGGAGAAGCCGAATCACAGAATCCGTAATGAATAATCCAATTAATAAAAATATGAGTGCACCAATCGTTCCTGTTACGTATGTGGTCATCAACCATTCCGGGAAAGCCATCTTCGTCGCCGCTTCAATCAGCTGAAACAATTGAGGAAGCAACAAGATACCAAGCGCAAGACCTAGTAACGCAAAAAAGATCCTGATGACGATTTTCAATCTTCCCACCTCCTTTTATTATTTTAAGTTCATTGTAACATGTATTTATTTGAATCACCTACGCCTTAAGATGGGGAAACTGTTTACAGGTCTGTTACACCTTCCCCATCTTTTGCCGTAGTTGAAACCGCTTAAAACGGAATCGTTTCCCGTAATGCTTCATCCACACTCTCGACTCCGATTACCGTGATACCGGGTGGATATGTCCAGCCCCCCAGATTGTTTTTCGGAATGATGGCACGGGTGAAACCAAGCTTCGCCGCTTCCGCGACCCGTTGTTCGATCCGTGAGACGCGTCTGACTTCGCCCGTCAGGCCAACTTCGCCGATGACGACATCTGTTGGTCGGGTCGGCTTATCGCGGAAACTGGATGCGACCGCGACACAAATTGCTAAATCGATGGCCGGTTCATCAAGTTTGACTCCACCTGCCGCCTTAAGATACGCATCTTGCGTCTGGAGCAACAAGCCCGACCGTTTTTCTAAAACAGCCATCAGCAAAGCGACTTTATTCTGATCAATCCCGGTCGCCATACGACGCGGGTTACCAAACGATGTCGGAGAAATCAATGCTTGCAGTTCCACAAGAACTGTCCGAGTTCCCTCCATCGAGGCGACGATGGTCGAACCGGATACACCGGATGTCCGTTCTTCGAGGAAAATCTCCGATGGATTCAAGACTTCTTCAAGACCGGATTCACGCATTTCAAAAATACCGATTTCATTCGTCGAACCGAACCGGTTTTTGACCGCCCGTAAAATCCGGAACGTGTGGTGGCGTTCTCCTTCAAAGTACAGAACGGCATCTACCATATGCTCAAGTAAACGCGGTCCGGCAATCGATCCTTGTTTGGTTACGTGACCGACGATGAAGATTGCAATACCACGACTCTTAGCGATTTTCATCAGCATCGCTGTACATTCCCGGACTTGCGTGACACTGCCCGGAGCCGACTGAATCTCATCGATATACACGGTTTGAATGGAGTCAATGATCAAAAAGCCCGGGTTTTCTTCATCGACGACCCGTTCGATCATGTTCATGTCTGTCTCACTCAAGACAAACAGGTCCTGTGTCGGTAATCCGAGGCGTTCCGCCCGCAGTTTCGTTTGTTTCAGCGATTCTTCCCCTGAAATGTACAGGACTTTTTCTCCACGCGCCGCAAGACGGGCACTGGTTTGAAGCAAGATCGTCGACTTCCCGATTCCGGGATCGCCGCCGACAAGAACCATCGAGCCCGGTACGATTCCACCACCGAGGACCCGGTCAAATTCACCGCTGCCTGTAAAGACACGGCTTTCTTCCTGTGACAAGATATTCGATAAGCGTTCCGGTTTTAATTGTTTGGTTGTCGTATGCACGAAGGCAGAACCGCGCCGTGCTTTTTTCTCTTCAACGACTTCTTCGACCATCGTGTTCCATTCGCCACAGCCGGAACAGCGTCCCATCCATTTGGGAGATTCCGTACCACAACTCTGGCAGACAAATTTCGTCTTTATTTTAGCCACGCGATTCATCCTTTCTTTTTATCAAGAAAAAAATCCAGCTTTCGCCACATACTTGCGAAAGCTGGACCCTGTTGATCAATTATTCGGTCGTTGCTGGTTCAGCCTGATGACGGCGGACGATGAATTCACCATCTTCGACATCAAGTGCCACCCGCTCACCTTTTTGAATATCACCTGCAAGCAAGGCTTCTGACAAACGATCCTCTGCTTCCCGTTGAAGAGCACGACGGATCGGACGGGCTCCGTATTCCGGATCGTATCCGATATCCGCGATTTTCGAAAGCGCGGCTGGCGTCAACTCGAAATGCACTTGTTGTTCCGCAAGACGTTTTTCAAGCGTTTTCGCCATTAATTTCACGATTTCTTCGATGTGTTTTTTCTCGAGTGAGTGGAAGACGATTGTTTCGTCAATCCGGTTCAAGAATTCAGGGCGGAAGGCTTTTTTCAGCTCATCCATGACTTTCCCCTTCATGTCTTTGTACTCGCGGTCCGTATCATCGGAGACTGCGAAACCAACGTATTTGTTACGTTTGAGTGCACTTGCTCCGACGTTTGACGTCATGACGATGATCGTATTTCGGAAGTCGACTGTCCGGCCTTTTGAATCCGTCAAGCGACCGTCGTCAAGCACTTGAAGCAAGATGTTGAAGACTTCAGGGTGTGCTTTTTCGATTTCATCAAGCAAGATGACAGAGTATGGTTTCCGGCGTACTTTTTCTGTTAACTGACCGCCTTCTTCATACCCGACGTATCCCGGAGGAGAACCGACAAGACGACTTGTCGCATGTTTCTCCATGTATTCGGACATATCGATCCGGATGATGGCATCTTCGTCACCGAACATCGCTTCCGCGACAGCCCGGGCCAGTTCCGTTTTACCGACACCGGTTGGTCCGAGGAAGATAAATGAACCAATTGGACGTTTTGGATCTTTTAAACCGGCGCGTGCACGACGGATTGCTTTGGAAATCGATTTAACGGCTTCATTTTGACCGATGACACGTCCATGAAGGATTTCTTCAAGACGCAATAAGCGGTCGGTTTCTTCTTCTGCAATCTTCGTGACCGGAACACCTGTCCAGTTGGCGACGACTTGTGCGATATCCTCTTTCGTCACTTCTAATTTTTCGTTGCCTTGCTTGTTCTGCCATTCTTCTTTCAAACGTTCCAATTCATCACGCAATTTTTGTTCTGTATCACGGAGACTGGCTGCTTTTTCGAATTCTTGACTTTGAACGGCTTCATCTTTGTCTTTACGAATACCTTCAAGCTTCGCTTCGACTTCTTTTAGGTTCGGTGGTGCTGTATAGGAGCGCAAACGAACTTTTGAAGCGGCTTCATCAATCAAGTCAATCGCTTTATCCGGTAGGAAACGATCCGAGATGTAGCGGTCCGAGAGTGTTACCGCTTCTTGGATTGCTTCATCCGTGATCGTCACCCGGTGATGTGCTTCATAACGGTCACGAAGACCAAACAAGATTTGTGTCGCTTCATCTGTTGTAGGTTCAGCCACTTGAATCGGTTGGAAACGACGTTCGAGTGCCGCATCTTTTTCGATGTATTTCCGGTACTCATCGAGTGTCGTTGCTCCGATACACTGGAGTTCACCACGGGCGAGTGACGGCTTGAGGATGTTCGAGGCATCAATTGCCCCTTCTGCTCCGCCGGCACCGATCAATGTGTGCAATTCGTCGATGAAGAGAATGATATTACCGGCCTGACGAATCTCATCCATGACTTTTTTCAAGCGGTCTTCGAACTCACCACGGTATTTTGTACCGGCGACGAGTGTTCCCATATCGAGAACCATGACGCGTTTATTCCGTAACGTCTCCGGCACTTCATTGTTAATGATTTGTTGGGCAAGACCTTCGACGACGGCTGTTTTACCAACACCCGGCTCTCCGATCAAGACCGGATTGTTTTTTGTCCGACGGCTTAAGACTTCAATGACACGTTGGATTTCTTTCGCACGGCCGATCACTGGATCAAGACGTGTTTCCCGTGCCTGTTGTGTCAAGTCGCGTGCGAGACCGTCAAGCGTCGGTGTTGCGACACCAGATCCTGCTTGCGACGCATTGGCTGTCGTTTCACTGTTACCAAGCAGTTGAAGCACCTGCTGACGGGCTTTAGAGAGGCTGATGCCAAGGTTGTTTAAGACACGTGCTGCGACGCCTTCTCCTTCACGGATCAGACCGAGTAAGAGATGCTCTGTACCGACATACGAATGACCGAGTTTACGGGCCTCATCCATCGACAGCTCGATGACTTTTTTCGCGCGTGGTGTATAGTGAATCGTCGTCGCACCGTCTTGGCCGCGACCGATTAAAGCTTCAACTTCCATTTGAATCTTATCTGAACTGAGTCCGAGTGCTGTTAAGGCTTTCGCCGCAATCCCGTCTCCTTCACGTACAAGTCCGAGTAAAATGTGTTCTGTCCCGATATTATGGTGACCAAGACGTACCGCTTCTTCTTGAGCAAGTGCGAGTACGCGTTGAGCACGTTCTGTGAATCGTCCAAACATCATTACGCAAAACCTCCTTGTGTGTGATCCCTGTTTGTCTGTTCGGTTAACATCTGACGAATGATACTCGCTCGTTCGATGTCCCGTTCTCTTGATGTTAATTGTTTCCCGAAATGCTTTTGTAGAAAACCTGTTTGTAGCGATACAAGTAAATGATGGAATAAGTTTGGCGGAAGTTCCACGGCCAAACCGAGGCTATCGGCTAACCGGACATCGGATAAACGCTCCGTTGCTTCCCGTGCCGTAATTAATCGGGCCGATTGCAAAATTCCGGATGACCGGTAAAGCCGGTCTTCTAGTTCTTCTTGATACGTCTCCAATAATCCTTTTCTTGCCGCTTGTTCTGCCTCAATTAATGCTTCAACAGCAAATTGATAATCCGTAATCAGCATATCCTCACTCGCACCAAGTGTCCGTTGATTCGATAATTGGAACATTCGACCGGAAGCATCGCTTCCTTCGCCGTAACGCCCGCGAATCGCAAAACCGAGCTGCCGCAGGTGTTTAATATACCCTTGGATTTGATTGGTCAGGACGAGTCCCGGTAAATGCAACATCACCGAGGCCCGTAGGCCTGTGCCGACGTTACTCGGACAAGTCGTCAAATAACCGAGCGTATCATCAAAAGCTATCTTGAAGCGTTCACTGATTAAACGATCGACCTGCTTTGCCACCCGAAAAGCTTCTTCTAACTGCAAACCCGGTAACAGGGTTTGAATACGAAAATGATCTTCTTCATTCACCATGACACTGATCTGTTCATCTTCACTGATAAAAAGTCCGGTTCGTGGGTGTGTCGCAAGGGCAGGACTGATCAAATGTTTTTCTACTAAAGCAGTTCGCGTTAAGGCATCAACTTGATCGACCCGCCCGAATTGAAATCCTTTTAGTCCGGATAATTGACGTTCTGTTTCGTTGATTAACGCATTTGCCTGTTCTTCTGTCATTCTTGTCGAAAAAGGATAATGGGCTACATTACGCGCTAAGCGAATTCGTGTCGAAACGACGATATCATCGTAAGGTGCCTGTTGATCCATCTTTTGACTAAGAGGTTGCGTCAATAGTTCTTCAAACATGGCGCAAATCCTCCTCCACATTTACAATCTGCTGTTTAATGAGTTCTGCTTCTTCATAGTCTTCCGATAAAATCTTACGGTTCAACTGTTCTTTGAGTCGACTCAACTGTTGTGCCAATCTTTTTTCGACCGACTCTTCTTCAGGACGTGAACCATAATGTTTCGTATGACCGTGTTGAAACTGACGAATCATCCCATCTACTTCTTCTTTGAAAAACGAATAGCATGTTGCACAACCAACTTTTCGCAAATGTAAAAGTTGTTGGCGTGTCATCCCACATGAAGGACAAGCGGTTTCTTGATAGGCTTTTGCCAGTTCTTTTACACAAACTGAACAAAGAACTTGTTCTGTTCCCTCTTGATCTTGTGGGAGTTTGACACGGACGACAGCTTCTCGTTCACCACACCGCTGACAACGCATACACATTCCTCCCGTGTCACAGTCGCTTAATGGTTTGCAGGACGGTCTGCATCAAATGAGCCCGCATCCGGCGTTGATCCTCAAGTGCCATTGGTAGACTTTCCTTTTGCAACAACGATTGAATCAAAATCGCTTCTCGCCGTGTCAACAGCTGCTCGTTTACTAAACGAATCAGATAATCTTCTGCAGCTTGTTCGGTTAAATCGTTTCCAACCCATTGGCTGACTTCATCTAACAGATCATGACTATCTAAAATGACAATCTTTTGAATGCGGATATACCCACCGCCACCACGTTTACTTTCAACAAAATAACCCTTTTCAACCGTAAAACGGGTGTTGATGACATAATTGATTTGTGAGGGTACACAATCAAAACGTTCTGCAATTTCCTGGCGTTTGATTTCAATTTTTTTCTCATCATGTAAAATCTGCTTTAAATAGGCTTCGATGATATCTGTGATGTTTTGCATGGGCACCACCTCTCTGACCATCTTTGACTATTGTTTGATTTAATAGTAATCATCTTAAAAGTGAAATGCAACCATTTAGGCTTTTCATTTGGCATACACAAAAAGACCGACCTGCAAAATGCAGATCGGTCCTTCACTTGCCTGGCAACGTCCTATCCTCACAGGGGGAAGCCCCCAACTACTTTCGGCGTTCAAGTGCTTAACTTCCGTGTTCGGCATGGGAACGGGTGTGACCACTTGGCTATCGTCACCAGACGACGGGCTCGCGCCCTCAAAACTGAAGTCATCAACAAGATCATCTGCTAGAACAAGGCCTCGACCGATTAGTATCACTCAGCTCCGCATGTCGCCATGCTTCCACCCGTGACCTATCTACCTCATCGTCTCTGAGGGGTCTTTCTTGATTACTCAAAGGGAAATCTCATCTTGGAGGGGGCTTCATGCTTAGATGCTTTCAGCATTTATCCCGTCCGCACGTAGCTACCCAGCGATGCTCCTGGCGGAACAACTGGTACACCAGCGGTGCGTCCATCCCGGTCCTCTCGTACTAAGGACAGCTCTCCTCAAATTTCCTGCGCCCACGACGGATAGGGACCGAACTGTCTCACGACGTTCTGAACCCAGCTCGCGTACCGCTTTAATGGGCGAACAGCCCAACCCTTGGGACCTACTCCAGCCCCAGGATGCGATGAGCCGACATCGAGGTGCCAAACCTCCCCGTCGATGTGGACTCTTGGGGGAGATCAGCCTGTTATCCCCAGGGTAGCTTTTATCCGTTGAGCGATGGCCCTTCCATGCGGAACCACCGGATCACTAAGCCCGACTTTCGTCCCTGCTCGACTTGTAGGTCTCGCAGTCAAGCTCCCTTCTGCCTTTGCGCTCTACGAATGATTTCCAACCATTCTGAGGGAACCTTTGGGCGCCTCCGTTACTGTTTAGGAGGCGACCGCCCCAGTCAAACTACCCGCCTGACACGGTCCTCCAGCCGGATGACGGCTGCGAGTTAGAGACTCTATGCATGAAGGGCGGTATCCCAAGGGTGACTCCTCCGAAGCTGGCGCTCCGGTCTCGACGTCTCCCGCCTATCCTGTACATCATGCACAAAGCCTCAATATCAGGCTGTAGTAAAGCTCCATGGGGTCTTTCCGTCCTGTCGCGGGTAACCTGCATCTTCACAGGTACTATGATTTCACCGGGTCTCTCGTTGAGACAGTGCCCAAATCGTTACGCCTTTCGTGCGGGTCGGAACTTACCCGACAAGGAATTTCGCTACCTTAGGACCGTTATAGTTACGGCCGCCGTTTACTGGGGCTTCGGTTCAAAGCTTCGCTTGCGCTAACCCATCCCCTTAACCTTCCAGCACCGGGCAGGCGTCAGCCCCTATACGTCATCTTGCGATTTAGCAGAGACCTGTGTTTTTGCTAAACAGTCGTTTGGGCCTATTCACTGCGGCTCTACTCATGTAGAGCGTCCCTTCTCCCGAAGTTACGGGACCATTTTGCCGAGTTCCTTAACGAGAGTTATCCCGCGCGTCTTAGAATTCTCATCCCGCCTACCTGTGTCGGTTTACGGTACTGGCACCTTCCACCTCACTAGAGGCTTTTCTTGGCAGTGTGAAATCGTGACCTTCGTCCCTACGGGACTCCGCATCGTTCCTCGACTTTGGTGCCTGACGGATTTGCCAATCAGACGGTCTCGAAACTTACACATGCACTTCCATCCGCATGCGTCACTATCCTCCTGCGTCCCCCCATTGTTCAAACGGTGGATCGGTGGTACAGGAATATCAACCTGTTATCCATCGCCTACGCCTTTCGGCCTCGGCTTAGGTCCAGACTAACCCTGAGCGGACGAGCCTTCCTCAGGAAACCTTGGGCTTTCGACGGAGGGGATTCTCACCCCTCTTTTCGCTACTCACACCGGCATTCTCACTTCCAAACGCTCCACTGCTCCTTACGGTACAGCTTCACAGCGGTTTGGAACGCTCCCCTACCATTCCTTACGGAATCCGCAGCTTCGGTGGTATGTTTAGCCCCGTTACATTTTCGGCGCGGCGCCACTCGACTAGTGAGCTATTACGCACTCTTTGAATGGTGGCTGCTTCTAAGCCAACATCCTAGCTGTCTAGGCAGCGCCACATCCTTTTCCACTTAACATACACTTTGGGACCTTAGCTGGCGGTCTGGGCTGTTTCCCTCTTGACTACGGATCTTATCACTCGCAGTCTGACTCCCGAGTATAAGTTGCCGGCATTCGGAGTTTAACTGAATTCGGTAACCCTGTGGGGGCCCCTAGTCCAATCAGTGCTCTACCTCCGGAACTCTCAACCTCGAGGCTAGCCCTAAAGCTATTTCGGGGAGAACCAGCTATCTCCAGGTTCGATTGGCATTTCACCGCTACCCACACCTCATCCCCGCACTTTTCAACGTGCGTGGGTTCGGACCTCCAGTCAGTGTTACCTGACCTTCATCCTGGACATGGGTAGATCACCTGGTTTCGGGTCTACGACAACGCACTATGGCGCCCTATTCAGACTCGCTTTCGCTACGGCTCCGCCTCATCAGCTTAACCTCGCGCGCTATCGTAACTCGCCGGTTCATTCTACAAAAGGCACGCCATCACCCATTAACGGGCTCTGACTACTTGTAGGCATACGGTTTCAGGATCTATTTCACTCCCCTTCCGGGGTGCTTTTCACCTTTCCCTCACGGTACTGGTTCACTATCGGTCACTAGGGAGTATTTAGCCTTGGGAGATGGTCCTCCCGGATTCCGACGGGGTTTCACGTGTCCCGCCGTACTCAGGATCCACTCTGGAGGGAAAACAGTTTCAGCTACAGGGCTGTCACCTTCTTCGGCCGACCTTTCCAGGTCGTTCACCTACTGTCTTCCTTTTTGACTCCGTATAGAGTGTCCTACAACCCCGGAGAGCATGCTCTCCGGTTTGGGCTGTTCCCGTTTCGCTCGCCGCTACTCAGGGAATCGCATTTGCTTTCTCTTCCTCCGGGTACTTAGATGTTTCAGTTCCCCGGGTCTGCCTCACGCTACACTATGTATTCATGTAACATGTCCCATCCCATTACGGATGGTGGGTTCCCCCATTCGGAAATCCTCGGATCAAAGCATACTTACTGCTCCCCGAAGCATATCGCTGTTCGTCGCGTCCTTCATCGGCTCCTAGTGCCAAGGCATCCACCGTACGCCCTTCATACCTTGATCTAGCATTTTGGTATTCTAAGAACACACGTCTAATGACATGGTTATAAAAATTTGATGTCTTGTTGATGTCTTCAGTTTTCAAGGTGCGAGTGTCTCTTGCGAGACTGAGAGACGAGCTCTCAAAACTGAACGATGGGCATGTCCCGTAAGGGACGTTTTCCTTAGAAAGGAGGTGATCCAGCCGCACCTTCCGATACGGCTACCTTGTTACGACTTCACCCCAATCATCTACCCCACCTTCGACGGCTGGCTCCTTGCGGTTACCTCACCGGCTTCGGGTGTTGCAAACTCTCGTGGTGTGACGGGCGGTGTGTACAAGACCCGGGAACGTATTCACCGCAGTATGCTGACCTGCGATTACTAGCGATTCCGACTTCATGCAGGCGAGTTGCAGCCTGCAATCCGAACTGGGAACGGCTTTCTGGGATTGGCTCCACCTCGCGGTCTCGCTGCCCTTTGTACCGTCCATTGTAGCACGTGTGTAGCCCAACTCATAAGGGGCATGATGATTTGACGTCATCCCCACCTTCCTCCGGTTTGTCACCGGCAGTCTCCCTAGAGTGCCCAACTGAATGCTGGCAACTAAGGATAGGGGTTGCGCTCGTTGCGGGACTTAACCCAACATCTCACGACACGAGCTGACGACAACCATGCACCACCTGTCACCCTTGTCCCCGAAGGGAAAACTTGATCTCTCAAGCGGTCAAGGGGATGTCAAGAGTTGGTAAGGTTCTTCGCGTTGCTTCGAATTAAACCACATGCTCCACCGCTTGTGCGGGTCCCCGTCAATTCCTTTGAGTTTCAGCCTTGCGGCCGTACTCCCCAGGCGGAGTGCTTAATGCGTTAGCTTCAGCACTGAGGGGCGGAAACCCCCCAACACCTAGCACTCATCGTTTACGGCGTGGACTACCAGGGTATCTAATCCTGTTTGCTCCCCACGCTTTCGCGCCTCAGCGTCAGTTACAGACCAAAGAGTCGCCTTCGCCACTGGTGTTCCTCCACATCTCTACGCATTTCACCGCTACACATGGAATTCCACTCTTCTCTTCTGTACTCAAGCCTTCCAGTTTCCAATGACCCTCCCCGGTTGAGCCGGGGGCTTTCACATCAGACTTAAAAGGCCGCCTGCGCGCGCTTTACGCCCAATAATTCCGGACAACGCTTGCCACCTACGTATTACCGCGGCTGCTGGCACGTAGTTAGCCGTGGCTTTCTCGCAAGGTACCGTCAAGGTACGAGCATTACCTCTCGTACTTGTTCTTCCCTTACAACAGAGTTTTACGATCCGAAAACCTTCATCACTCACGCGGCGTTGCTCCATCAGACTTTCGTCCATTGTGGAAGATTCCCTACTGCTGCCTCCCGTAGGAGTCTGGGCCGTGTCTCAGTCCCAGTGTGGCCGATCACCCTCTCAGGTCGGCTATGCATCGTCGCCTTGGTGGGCCATTACCCCACCAACTAGCTAATGCACCGCAAGGCCATCCCAAGGTGACGCCGGAGCGCCTTTCATCATCAGACCATGCGGTCTGAAGAACTATTCGGTATTAGCTCCGATTTCTCGGAGTTATCCCAATCCTTGGGGCAGGTTCCTTACGTGTTACTCACCCGTCCGCCGCTCATTCCCTTCACTTCCCTCCGAAGAGTTCCGTGAGCTTCCTGCGCTCGACTTGCATGTATTAGGCACGCCGCCAGCGTTCGTCCTGAGCCAGGATCAAACTCTCCATAAAGTGTTTGACTTGCTCGTTGTGTGACCGAAGTCACGTTGACGAAGCTTGCGCTTCATTCATTGTTTGTATCCGAAGATACGTTTTTTGCCTCATCGTTCAGTTTTCAAAGTTCGTCATAAAAATGGTGGAGCCTAGCGGGATCGAACCGCTGACCTCCTGCGTGCAAGGCAGGCGCTCTCCCAGCTGAGCTAAGGCCCCATTAAGGGATTAAATTGAAGATGGTCGGGAAGACAGGATTCGAACCTGCGACCCCTTGGTCCCAAACCAAGTGCTCTACCAAGCTGAGCTACTTCCCGAAAAGTGCACCCTGAGAGATTCGAACTCCCGACCCCTTGATTCGTAGTCAAGTACTCTATCCAGCTGAGCTAAGGGTGCGGGGTAATTAATCAAACAGTGAAATTTAAATGGTACCGAGGGCCGGAATCGAACCGGCACGGGGAAACCCCCGCAGGATTTTAAGTCCTGTGCGTCTACCAGTTCCGCCACCCCGGCAGGGTGTTAAAAGGTAGCATCTACACTTTTTCAAGGTCGATGATGATATTTAAGGTGAAAATGGTGCCGGCAACAGGAGTCGAACCCGCGACCTACTGATTACAAGTCAGTTGCTCTACCAGCTGAGCTACACCGGCAAGTGTAATAAAAAATGGTGGAGGATGACGGGATCGAACCGCCGACCCTCTGCTTGTAAGGCAGATGCTCTCCCAGCTGAGCTAATCCTCCATATGTATCGCCTGGCAGCGTCCTATCCTCACAGGGGGAAGCCCCCAACTACTTTCGGCGTTCAAGTGCTTAACTTCCGTGTTCGGCATGGGAACGGGTGTGACCACTTGGCTATCGCCACCAGACATCTATGATCTTAACATTATGTTTCCATAACGTCAAGCACTTTTTTGAAAGGCTCGCGCCCTCAAAACTGAAGTCATCAACAATGCATCTGCTAGAACAAGGCCTCGACCGATTAGTATCACTCAGCTCCGCATGTCGCCATGCTTCCACCCGTGACCTATCTACCTCATCGTCTCTGAGGGGTCTTTCTTGATTACTCAAAGGGAAATCTCATCTTGGAGGGGGCTTCATGCTTAGATGCTTTCAGCATTTATCCCGTCCGCACGTAGCTACCCAGCGATGCTCCTGGCGGAACAACTGGTACACCAGCGGTGCGTCCATCCCGGTCCTCTCGTACTAAGGACAGCTCTCCTCAAATTTCCTGCGCCCACGACGGATAGGGACCGAACTGTCTCACGACGTTCTGAACCCAGCTCGCGTACCGCTTTAATGGGCGAACAGCCCAACCCTTGGGACCTACTCCAGCCCCAGGATGCGATGAGCCGACATCGAGGTGCCAAACCTCCCCGTCGATGTGGACTCTTGGGGGAGATCAGCCTGTTATCCCCAGGGTAGCTTTTATCCGTTGAGCGATGGCCCTTCCATGCGGAACCACCGGATCACTAAGCCCGACTTTCGTCCCTGCTCGACTTGTAGGTCTCGCAGTCAAGCTCCCTTCTGCCTTTGCGCTCTACGAATGATTTCCAACCATTCTGAGGGAACCTTTGGGCGCCTCCGTTACTGTTTAGGAGGCGACCGCCCCAGTCAAACTACCCGCCTGACACGGTCCTCCAGCCGGATGACGGCTG
Source organism: Exiguobacterium sp. Helios (assembly GCF_014524545.1). Taxonomy (NCBI): domain Bacteria; kingdom Bacillati; phylum Bacillota; class Bacilli; order Caryophanales; genus Exiguobacterium; species Exiguobacterium sp. Helios. The sequence goes on along the minus strand of NZ_CP053557.1, from coordinate 333,345 downwards.
CGAGTTAGAGACTCTATGCATGAAGGGCGGTATCCCAAGGGTGACTCCTCCGAAGCTGGCGCTCCGGTCTCGACGTCTCCCGCCTATCCTGTACATCATGCACAAAGCCTCAATATCAGGCTGTAGTAAAGCTCCATGGGGTCTTTCCGTCCTGTCGCGGGTAACCTGCATCTTCACAGGTACTATGATTTCACCGGGTCTCTCGTTGAGACAGTGCCCAAATCGTTACGCCTTTCGTGCGGGTCGGAACTTACCCGACAAGGAATTTCGCTACCTTAGGACCGTTATAGTTACGGCCGCCGTTTACTGGGGCTTCGGTTCAAAGCTTCGCTTGCGCTAACCCATCCCCTTAACCTTCCAGCACCGGGCAGGCGTCAGCCCCTATACGTCATCTTGCGATTTAGCAGAGACCTGTGTTTTTGCTAAACAGTCGTTTGGGCCTATTCACTGCGGCTCTACTCATGTAGAGCGTCCCTTCTCCCGAAGTTACGGGACCATTTTGCCGAGTTCCTTAACGAGAGTTATCCCGCGCGTCTTAGAATTCTCATCCCGCCTACCTGTGTCGGTTTACGGTACTGGCACCTTCCACCTCACTAGAGGCTTTTCTTGGCAGTGTGAAATCGTGACCTTCGTCCCTACGGGACTCCGCATCGTTCCTCGACTTTGGTGCCTGACGGATTTGCCAATCAGACGGTCTCGAAACTTACACATGCACTTCCATCCGCATGCGTCACTATCCTCCTGCGTCCCCCCATTGTTCAAACGGTGGATCGGTGGTACAGGAATATCAACCTGTTATCCATCGCCTACGCCTTTCGGCCTCGGCTTAGGTCCAGACTAACCCTGAGCGGACGAGCCTTCCTCAGGAAACCTTGGGCTTTCGACGGAGGGGATTCTCACCCCTCTTTTCGCTACTCACACCGGCATTCTCACTTCCAAACGCTCCACTGCTCCTTACGGTACAGCTTCACAGCGGTTTGGAACGCTCCCCTACCATTCCTTACGGAATCCGCAGCTTCGGTGGTATGTTTAGCCCCGTTACATTTTCGGCGCGGCGCCACTCGACTAGTGAGCTATTACGCACTCTTTGAATGGTGGCTGCTTCTAAGCCAACATCCTAGCTGTCTAGGCAGCGCCACATCCTTTTCCACTTAACATACACTTTGGGACCTTAGCTGGCGGTCTGGGCTGTTTCCCTCTTGACTACGGATCTTATCACTCGCAGTCTGACTCCCGAGTATAAGTTGCCGGCATTCGGAGTTTAACTGAATTCGGTAACCCTGTGGGGGCCCCTAGTCCAATCAGTGCTCTACCTCCGGAACTCTCAACCTCGAGGCTAGCCCTAAAGCTATTTCGGGGAGAACCAGCTATCTCCAGGTTCGATTGGCATTTCACCGCTACCCACACCTCATCCCCGCACTTTTCAACGTGCGTGGGTTCGGACCTCCAGTCAGTGTTACCTGACCTTCATCCTGGACATGGGTAGATCACCTGGTTTCGGGTCTACGACAACGCACTATGGCGCCCTATTCAGACTCGCTTTCGCTACGGCTCCGCCTCATCAGCTTAACCTCGCGCGCTATCGTAACTCGCCGGTTCATTCTACAAAAGGCACGCCATCACCCATTAACGGGCTCTGACTACTTGTAGGCATACGGTTTCAGGATCTATTTCACTCCCCTTCCGGGGTGCTTTTCACCTTTCCCTCACGGTACTGGTTCACTATCGGTCACTAGGGAGTATTTAGCCTTGGGAGATGGTCCTCCCGGATTCCGACGGGGTTTCACGTGTCCCGCCGTACTCAGGATCCACTCTGGAGGGAAAACAGTTTCAGCTACAGGGCTGTCACCTTCTTCGGCCGACCTTTCCAGGTCGTTCACCTACTGTCTTCCTTTTTGACTCCGTATAGAGTGTCCTACAACCCCGGAGAGCATGCTCTCCGGTTTGGGCTGTTCCCGTTTCGCTCGCCGCTACTCAGGGAATCGCATTTGCTTTCTCTTCCTCCGGGTACTTAGATGTTTCAGTTCCCCGGGTCTGCCTCACGCTACACTATGTATTCATGTAACATGTCCCATCCCATTACGGATGGTGGGTTCCCCCATTCGGAAATCCTCGGATCAAAGCATACTTACTGCTCCCCGAAGCATATCGCTGTTCGTCGCGTCCTTCATCGGCTCCTAGTGCCAAGGCATCCACCGTACGCCCTTCATACCTTGATCTAGCATTTTGGTATTCTAAGAACACACGTCTAATGACATGGTTATAAAAATTTGATGTCTTGTTGATGTCTTCAGTTTTCAAGGTGCGAGTGTCTCTTGCGAGACTGAGAGACGAGCTCTCAAAACTGAACGATGGGCATGTCCCGTAAGGGACGTTTTCCTTAGAAAGGAGGTGATCCAGCCGCACCTTCCGATACGGCTACCTTGTTACGACTTCACCCCAATCATCTACCCCACCTTCGACGGCTGGCTCCTTGCGGTTACCTCACCGGCTTCGGGTGTTGCAAACTCTCGTGGTGTGACGGGCGGTGTGTACAAGACCCGGGAACGTATTCACCGCAGTATGCTGACCTGCGATTACTAGCGATTCCGACTTCATGCAGGCGAGTTGCAGCCTGCAATCCGAACTGGGAACGGCTTTCTGGGATTGGCTCCACCTCGCGGTCTCGCTGCCCTTTGTACCGTCCATTGTAGCACGTGTGTAGCCCAACTCATAAGGGGCATGATGATTTGACGTCATCCCCACCTTCCTCCGGTTTGTCACCGGCAGTCTCCCTAGAGTGCCCAACTGAATGCTGGCAACTAAGGATAGGGGTTGCGCTCGTTGCGGGACTTAACCCAACATCTCACGACACGAGCTGACGACAACCATGCACCACCTGTCACCCTTGTCCCCGAAGGGAAAACTTGATCTCTCAAGCGGTCAAGGGGATGTCAAGAGTTGGTAAGGTTCTTCGCGTTGCTTCGAATTAAACCACATGCTCCACCGCTTGTGCGGGTCCCCGTCAATTCCTTTGAGTTTCAGCCTTGCGGCCGTACTCCCCAGGCGGAGTGCTTAATGCGTTAGCTTCAGCACTGAGGGGCGGAAACCCCCCAACACCTAGCACTCATCGTTTACGGCGTGGACTACCAGGGTATCTAATCCTGTTTGCTCCCCACGCTTTCGCGCCTCAGCGTCAGTTACAGACCAAAGAGTCGCCTTCGCCACTGGTGTTCCTCCACATCTCTACGCATTTCACCGCTACACATGGAATTCCACTCTTCTCTTCTGTACTCAAGCCTTCCAGTTTCCAATGACCCTCCCCGGTTGAGCCGGGGGCTTTCACATCAGACTTAAAAGGCCGCCTGCGCGCGCTTTACGCCCAATAATTCCGGACAACGCTTGCCACCTACGTATTACCGCGGCTGCTGGCACGTAGTTAGCCGTGGCTTTCTCGCAAGGTACCGTCAAGGTACGAGCATTACCTCTCGTACTTGTTCTTCCCTTACAACAGAGTTTTACGATCCGAAAACCTTCATCACTCACGCGGCGTTGCTCCATCAGACTTTCGTCCATTGTGGAAGATTCCCTACTGCTGCCTCCCGTAGGAGTCTGGGCCGTGTCTCAGTCCCAGTGTGGCCGATCACCCTCTCAGGTCGGCTATGCATCGTCGCCTTGGTGGGCCATTACCCCACCAACTAGCTAATGCACCGCAAGGCCATCCCAAGGTGACGCCGGAGCGCCTTTCATCATCAGACCATGCGGTCTGAAGAACTATTCGGTATTAGCTCCGATTTCTCGGAGTTATCCCAATCCTTGGGGCAGGTTCCTTACGTGTTACTCACCCGTCCGCCGCTCATTCCCTTCACTTCCCTCCGAAGAGTTCCGTGAGCTTCCTGCGCTCGACTTGCATGTATTAGGCACGCCGCCAGCGTTCGTCCTGAGCCAGGATCAAACTCTCCATAAAGTGTTTGACTTGCTCGTTGTGTGACCGAAGTCACGTTGACGAAGCTTGCGCTTCATTCATTGTTTGTATCCGAAGATACGTTTTTTGCCTCATCGTTCAGTTTTCAAAGTTCGTCGTGTCGTTTTCAGCGACTTTATTATCTTACCAAGTCACCGACACGATTGTCAATAACTTTTCTGATATTTTTTTCGGTGTGTCACAACCATTTGCGGCACAAGAAGTAATATACCATGGGGTTTTTATTTGTACAAGTGTTTTATTAGAAAAACATTTAAAATAACCTTATTCCCGGTTTTCATAATGATTATTCTAATAAACACCTGATTAATTAAATGTTTTTATTAGATGAATAAAAGCAAAAATCCCCCCGCTTCCTTCTATATGAAGAAAGACGAGGGAATGACCGTTCCAAATTAGTTTTGTTGATGACGCATCGTTGGGAACAACAGTACATCGCGAATCGACGGAGAATTCGTCAATAACATGACGAGGCGGTCAATTCCGATTCCGAGTCCTCCAGTTGGCGGCATGCCATACTCGAGTGCTTCGATGAAGTCATTGTCCATTTCATGGGCTTCATCATTCCCTGCTTCTTTTTCAACTAGCTGGGCTTCGAAACGTTCCCGTTGATCGATTGGATCATTTAACTCCGTAAAGGCATTCGCATGCTCACGGCGGACGATGAACAATTCAAATCGATCCGTAAAACGAGGATCTTCCGGATTTTTCTTCGCAAGTGGTGAAATTTCAACCGGATGACCGTAGACGAATGTCGGCTGAACCAATGATTCTTCAATTTTCTGTTCGAAGAATTCATTAAGGATGTGTCCTGTCGTCATATGGGCTTGGACTTCCACACCATGCTCGTGTGCGAGTTCATGGGCACGCTCTTTTGAAATCTCTTCAAAGAAATCAACACCTGTTGCTTCTTTAACCAGATCCGCCATATGGGCACGTTTCCATCCGACAGACAAGTCGATTACATCTTCACCGTAAGTCACTTGTGTTGTTCCAAGGACTTCCTGTGCCACATGGGCAATCAGGTTTTCCGTCAAATTCATGATGTCGTTGTAATCCGCGTAGGCTTCATATAACTCAATCATCGTAAACTCAGGGTTATGGCGTGTCGAGATTCCTTCATTCCGGAAGACGCGACCGATTTCATAGACTTTTTCAAGTCCGCCGACAATCAAACGCTTGAGATGCAACTCAATCGCAATCCGCATGTATAGTGTCATATCAAGTGCATTGTGATGCGTAATGAACGGACGAGCTGACGCACCACCCGCAATCGTATGCAACATCGGTGTTTCAACTTCCAAGTATCCGAGGCTGTCGAGATACTGACGAATCCCGCGAATGACTTTACTGCGTGCGATGAACGTCTCACGCGATTCTGTATTCGTGATTAAATCGAGGTAACGCTGACGATAACGCTGTTCAACATCTTTTAGTCCGTGATATTTATCCGGAAGCGGACGTAGTGCTTTTGTCAGTAACGTAAACGACGTGACGTGAACCGATAGTTCGCCGACATTCGTTTTGAACACGTATCCGCTGATTCCAACGATGTCACCTAAATCACATGTTTTATAGATTTCGTACGCTTCTTCGCCAACATCGTCCTTACGTACATACAATTGGATTTGACCGTTTACGTCCTGGACGTTCGTAAAACCGACTTTCCCTTTACGGCGTGTCGTCATGACGCGACCCGCGATCGAGACGTCCGGCTTCAGTTCTGCCAATTCTTCTTTTTCGTGTTCGCCGTAAGCGGCACGAATACTTGTCGTATCTGTCGTACGTTCAAAACGGGCACCAAACGGATCGAGTCCTTGTTCACGCATGGCGTTCATCTTACCGAGACGCACCTGCATTTGATCGTTCATTTCCATGTCCTGACTCACTGTCTTCACTCCTTTTATAATGGTTCACGATGGTTTTTACTTCTTCGATGAAAAAGCTGCCGGTATGACCGACAGCTCTTAGCAAAACCGATTCGCTCATCTTCAATGGCATTAGCGTACCATAAAACGGGTTAGCCCGACTATACTTTACCTGTTACACATGTACTGCATTCGTTTCCAATGTTTCGACATACGCATGCAGCAACTTTTGCAGTCCGGCATGGGTCTCTGTATCGAATAATGCTTTACGAACATGCCCGTTGCCGCTTAACCCTTTTAAGTACCAGGCGACATGGGTTCTCATTTCCCGCACCGCAAGCGCCTCTCCTTTAAGTGCGACAAGACGTTCGGCATGCAGGAGACAAATATCAATCTTCTCACGTGGTGTCGGCTCCGCCGGTAACGTTCCGGATTCAAGATACTGGATCGTCTGATACAGCATCCACGGATTCCCGAGTGCAGCCCGACCGATCATGACACCGTCTACTCCGATCTCATCAATCATCCGTTGGGCGTCTTGCGGCGTCTGGACATCTCCGTTACCGATAATCGGAATGTTGACTGCCCGCTTCGCTTCACCGATGATATTCCAGTCGGCGACACCTTCATATTTTTGTGAACGGGTCCGGCCATGGATCGCGACCGCTTTCGCCCCTCCGGCTTCCGCAGCCCGGACATTGTCGACACAATAAATATGATGGCTGTCCCATCCCGTCCGCATCTTAACCGTGACAGGTTTATCAACCGCTTGGGAGACGGCATGAACCATCTCGTAGACTTTATCCGGATCAAGCAGCCACTTGGCACCAGCGTCACACTTCGTCACTTTTGGTACAGGACATCCCATGTTGATGTCAATGATGTCCGCATTCGTATTGGCATCGACATACTGAGCCGCTTGGACCAACGTTTCCTTCGATCCGCCGTAAATCTGTAAACTGAGCGGTTTTTCCCGATCGTCCACGTATAACATCTGCATCGTCCGTTCATTTTCATAAAGGATTCCTTTATCACTGACCATTTCTGCACAGACGAGGCCTGCCCCGAATTCTTTTGCGATCAAACGAAACGCAGGATTACAGACACCCGCCATCGGTGCTAAAATGACACGGTTATTCAATTCGACTTCTCCAATTTTAAATCCTGTCATTCTTTTTTTCCCTTCTTCCTTCAATCGATCCCGACTCAATCCGTCTGACATCTGTTCGTTCTGTTTCCGGTAAATCCTGATAGAGTTCAGCAACCGTCCGATTTAAACCGGGAACAATATAAGAGGATACGAGTTCGTCCAGCGGAGCCAATACGAATGCCCGATCCTGCATACGTGGATGCGGTACTGTCAGTCCATCCATATGAATCATCTCACTGTTATATAAAAGGATATCGAGATCTAGTGTCCGCGGCCCATTTTTAAACAGACGTTTTCTTCCTTCCTGCTGTTCAATCTGTTGGAGAACGTCCAACAGTTGTTCCGCCGGCAAATCTGTCTCCAGTTCAATCACCATATTATAAAACAGATCTTGATCAGTATAGCCGACAGGAGCCGTCTCATAAACAGATGAAGGACGGATTGCCTGTGTCGTCGGAAGATGACGCAGAGCGTCAATCGCAGCTGCCAAATGTCCCGCTTTATCACCGATATTCGATCCCAGTGCGACGTAGGCACGATTCATGCATAATCGCCCCGCTTCCGGTGGATTTCAACGGCAACATGTTCATAATGTCCCGCAATCGGCGGATCCGGTTTAATGACCTTGATCGTCGTCTCAAGAATTCGGGAATCGAGTAACAGCACCTGCTCTGCAATCCGGTCTGCGAGCGCTTCGACGAGTTGCAACGGCTTCCCCTCGACGACCTGCTTCGTGACTTCGTACAACTCCGCATAATTGACACTTTCGCGTAAATCATCCGTCTTACCGGCAATTGATAAATCAAGACCAATCGTCAGGTCGACGTTAAAGCGTTGACCCAACTTCGTTTCTTCTGCAAACACACCATGGTATCCGTAAAAACGCATACCGGTCACCTGTATCCGATCCATCATCATTCTCCTCCCGGTAATTCCGCAGCCAACATCGTATCCATCATAACGGCTGCCCGTTTGACCGCCTGCACATCATGCACCCGCATCCATTCACATCCTTGTTGAATACCGTAGCAGACTGTCGCAATCGTCCCTTCGACACGCTGATCCGCTGGCAAGCCAAGCGTCAGACCAATCATTGACTTCCGGGATGTCCCAAGCAGGACCGGATAACCAAAGTCCGTAGTAATCGACAGATGACGCATTAAAAATAGGTTTTCTTGATGCGTCTTCATGAAGCCGATCCCGGGATCCAACCAGATGTGGTTTTCTGACACTCCGGCTTGTTTCGCCAATCGAATCGAATCTTCCAAATCGGCCCGTACTTCAGCCAGCATATCCGGTCCATGAGGTTCTAAGCGGTTGTGCATTAAAATAATCGGGACGTCATGCCGGGCTGCCACCTCGACCATCGAGCCGTCCCCCCACTTCGATCCCCAGACGTCGTTGATGATGTCTGCCCCGGCACGAACAGCGGCTTCGGCGACTTCCGGTTTATACGTATCAATCGACACCAATATATCCAGTTCACGTTTCAAGCGTCGAATAACCGGGACAACACGGTCGATTTCGTCTTCAGCCGAGACAAATGAAGCGCCCGGTCTCGTCGATTCACCGCCGACATCAATCGCGTCCGCTCCATCCGCGACGAGTTGTTTCGCATGCCGGACTGCTTGTTCGATATCCACATAGTTTCCACCATCAGAAAAGGAATCCGGTGTCACGTTGAGAATCCCCATGATTTTAGTCATCCTTTTTCCCTCCTTGACCACTTCGACTGGACGGCATCATCAAACAATCTCCGGACTGCTTGATATCCGTGTCCTTCGAGACCCGGGAATATTCGACCATCCAAGGAAGAGACCGCGACCGCTTCTTGAACCGAGTTCGTATAAAGAATTTCATCCGCTTCCGTCAATTGCGGCAACAATGCCAGTCGTTCCTCGACAGGCAACTCTTCCATCAGGAATTGACGGGTGATACCATTGAGGGCACCTGTCTCAAGTGGTGGCGTATACCATCTTTCTCCGTAACGCCAAAAGATATTGGACGTGATGCCTTCACAGATGAAACCGTCTTTTGTCAAAAAGAGGCCTTCCGCCTCTTGATTAAACAACTGACGTTTGGCGACCAAATTGTTCATGTAGTGATGTGATTTCAACCGATAACTTGTTTCCGGTGTACTCCGGGGCAAACGAACGGTTTCAAGCGCCCGTTCCGCCATCTGTCTGGAACCGATCGATTTCGCATACAACAGAACGGTCGGCTGCTCATACGGTTCAATCGAAAGACCGATTTCACGGGCACCGGCAGAGACGTTTAAGCGGAAGTACAGATCTCCCATTCCATGCACACGACACAACGCTTCAACAGCCGCCAATAGTTCATCAAGTCTGTAAGGTAATTTGATACCGATTGCCGCGCAACTCATCTGGAGACGCTCGATGTGATCATCAAAGAGAAACGGGTGACCCGCGTACGTCCGAAATGTCTCGAAGACCCCCATCCCGTACAAATACCCATGATCGAGCGGCGAGATGCGTACGTCTTCTTCTTGTTTTATCTGTCCATCATGCCAAAGATACATAGTGTGTCAACTCCAAAAAGTTTTTTAACATCTGTTTCCCGTCACGTGTCAAAATCGCTTCCGGATGGAACTGGACGCCGACGATCGGCAACTCCTTATGACGAAGGGCCATGATTTCCCCGTCTGCTTCTGCCGTCATCGTCAAGGCGTCCGGGAAACTTTCGCGTTCGACGACAAGCGAATGATAGCGCGTCACCGGTGTCTCCTGTTCAATTCCGGCAAACATGCCGGAACCGTCATGGGTAAGCAAAGACACTTTCCCGTGCATCAATGTCTTTGCCCGGACCACCTTTCCACCAAACACTTGACCGATTGCCTGATGCCCAAGGCAGACACCGAGGATCGGCAGACGACCGGCAAAGTAACGGATGGCTTCCAAACTGATTCCGGCTTCGTTCGGAGTGCATGGTCCTGGGGAAATAACCAAATGATCCGGAGCGAGTGCTTCAATTTCTTCAATCGTAATTGCGTCATTTCGAAAAACACGGATCTCTTGTCCAAGCTCTCCAAAGTACTGTACTAAGTTATACGTAAATGAATCATAATTATCGATCAGTACAATCATGTCGTTCCCTCCGCTAATTCTTTGGCGACCCAAAGCGCCTTCGCCTTACTGAGTGATTCTTCATATTCGCTTTCCGAGTCGGAATCTGTCACGATTCCGGCTCCCGCCTGAATATACGCCATCCCGTCTTTTGCGACAAGCGTCCGAATCAAGATGTTGAAAATCGCATCATCCGCCCAGCTGATAAAACCGAGTGAGCCGGTATAAATTCCCCGGCGGACCGGTTCAAGCTCTTCAATGATTTCCATCGTCCGGATTTTAGGCGCTCCCGTGATCGTTCCCCCTGGAAACATCGCAGCAAGGACACTGCTTCCGGTTTCGCCTTCCGCAATCTCTCCCCGAACGTTTGAGACGATATGCTGGACGTGGGAATATTTTTCGATGACCATCAATTCATCAACATGAACGGAACCGTACTCGCTGACGCGCCCTAAATCATTCCGCTCGAGATCGACGAGCATCACGTGTTCCGCCCGTTCCTTCTCGTTGTCGAGTAACGTTTTGGCTAGTGCAAAATCTTCTACCTCGTCTTTCCCGCGCGGCCGTGTTCCGGCAATCGGGCGGGTCGCGAGCGATGAACCGATCTTTTCGACCAATAATTCCGGAGACGCTGAAACGAGTACCAACTCTTCGTCCGCAAAATAACCCATGTAGGGCGACGGATTGACCATTCGTAACACATCATAGATATGCGCCGGTGTCGTCCGCAATGGTTCCTGCTGACGGACAGCAAGGTTCACCTGAAAGACATCGCCCGCTTCGATGTAACGTTTGATCCGGTCTGCTGCCTCTATAAAAGCGGACCGTTCAAACGAACGTCCACGGTCTAGCTGATTTTCGTACGGTGCCGCGAACACCGGGACCGGACACGGCTGACGCCATGACACGACTTCCGTTGCCAAAGCAAGTGTTGCTTCCGCTTCCGTATCCCGTGTGACGGCTACAAATAACCGTTCCGCCTGATGATCGAAAACGGCGACCTCATCATACCAGTAAAGCGAGAGATCGGCTGTTGTCAAATCATCCTCCGCCTGTTCCGGCAACCGTTCGAGATAGCGGACGGCATCGTAACTGACATATCCGGCCAATCCTCCGAAAAACGGCGGCATTCCTGCCGGACGAGCCGATGCGTAACGAGCGCGTATTTCTTCCAACAGTATAAACGGCGCCTCTGTTCGTTGCTTTTGCTCCCCGGCTTCTTGAATCGTTGTCACTCCGTTTTTCGTACGGATATGTCCGACAGGTCGGACTCCCGCCATCGTATAAGATCCGATACGGCCACTTTCGAGCCAGACATGTCCTGTCTGTCCTGCCGTCAATTCCACATACCGGTTATAAAATTGTTCCTTTGTCCATGTAAATGATTCGTATACTGTCTGTCGCACGAGCGTTCCCCCACTTCCGAACTATTCTGCTCTCATTATACGCAAAAAATCGGACAGGCGGAGGACTCAAACATAAGTCGCTTGCCCCGCCCAAATAAAAAGAGGTCCATTCCTTTACATCGGAATGAACCTCTCGGTTAAAAAAATTACAGTTTTGAACTGTCCGCCTCTTCTTCCACTTGATACAGTGGTGTGCTGAGGTAACGTTCTCCGTTCGACGGGATGATGGCGAGAACCGTTTTCCCTTTGCCTAGACGCTTCGCTGTTTTTAAGGCAGCCGCAATCGCAGCTCCGGAAGAAATACCACCAAGAACGCCGTTCGACTTCGCTGCACGACGGGCATGATCAAACGCTTCTTCCGTCGTCACCTGCTCGACACTGTCATAAATCTTAGTATCCAGAATCGACGGAACGAATCCGGCTCCGATTCCCTGCAATTTATGGGGACCCGGTTTTCCGCCTGAAAGAACAGGAGAATCGGTTGGTTCAACCGCAATGATTTCAATGCCCTGGAAAGCCTCGCGCAATACTTTTCCCGCCCCTGTGATCGTACCGCCCGTACCGATACCGGCGATGAACGCATCAAGTGTCAATCCTTCAAATGCTTCAACGATTTCCGGTCCAGTCGTCTTTTCATGAACAACAGGGTTTGATTCATTATTGAACTGTTGCGGCATGAAATAACCATGTTCTTCCGCTTCTGCCGTCGCTCGAGCAATCGCACCCTTCATTCCTTCTGGACCGGGTGTTAAAATCAACTCCGCACCGTACGCACGAAGAAGAGTTCGACGTTCCATGCTCATCGTTTCCGGCATGACGAGAATCGAACGGTATCCTTTAGCAGCAGCGACCATTGCCAGTCCGATTCCCGTGTTGCCACTTGTCGGTTCAATGATCGTATCGCCTGCTTTTAAGTGACCCGCTGACTCTGCTGATTCGATCATCGCTAGAGCGATCCGGTCTTTGACGCTTGACCCCGGATTCATATATTCCAATTTCAGGTACACGTCCGCATCTTCCGGTCCTGTTAAATGATTTAATTTAACAATCGGCGTGCGGCCGACTAAATCCAATACTGAATTCGCAATGCGCATGACCATTCCTCCTCATAATGAAAAGCTTTAATTCCAAGTAATCCGATAGATCAATTATCCACGGACTGGATGAAAATTGTCAATCAAAGCGCTTTACTGTCGGCTTCGATCCGTTTTCCGACTGTTTTTCGACTGCTTCCTGAATCAGACGGTCGAGGGTTTCTTTTTCATGCCCCTTACGCATTGTCTGATACAGGTCGGCACGCGTAATCTCTTCATCTCCGACCGACGCGACGACATCCTCAAGCGGTCCGCCGATACTGTCCTGGACAATCTTCGGTGAATCGACTTTCGGCAATTCGCCCATGAATGCATACGCACCCGTCATAAAATTCGTCAGCAACAAAATGAAAATCAACATCCACAAGTACTTAGAGTTTACAGTTCCCATTTTCAGACCCTCTTATGCTCTTTCGAGTGATTTTTCGCGAAGTGATTGTAATTCTTCGACATCGTATTGGTAATGTTCCGAACAGAAGTGGCAAACGGCTTCCGCGCCACCATCTTCGTCAATCATCGCTTGAATCTCATCGGGTCCTAGTGCGACGATTGCAGTTGCTAACTTTTCACGTTCGCACGTACAGTTGAACGCAACCGGAATCGTATCCAGCACTTCAAACGTTTCACCCAGTACAAGACTCAACATCTCTTCCGGTGTTTTTTCTTCACCGACAAGAATCGAGATCGGTTTTAACGCCGCAACACGTTGTTCAAGTGCCGCAATCGTTTCTTCCGATGCACCCGGCATCAATTGAACAATCAAGCCGCCCGCTGCGATGACCGACTCATCTTCCGGATAAACAAGAACACCTGCTCCAACGACAGACGGACTTTGCTCCGACACGGCGAAGTAATACGTAAAGTCTTCACTGATTTCACCTGTCTGAATCGGAGACTGACCACCGACGAAATCACGTAGACCTAAATCTTTGATGACGGAAATATTTCCGCGGCCGACCGCATCGCCAACCTTTAATTTTGTCAAACCATCACTGTTGACGTACGTATCCATCTCGACACGCGGGTGGCTGACATATCCCCGCACTTGTCCTTTTGCATCGGCATCGACGATGATTTTTCCGATTGGACCATCACCTTCGACTTTTAATGTGACACGGGTATCGCCTTTTTGCATCGTTCCCATCATGGCACCGATCGTCAATGTCCGACCGAGTGCTGCCGTGACGACCGGTGTCGTCTGATGACGGAGTTGTGCTTCGTACACCGTTTTTGTTGAACGGATTGCAAAGGCACGGACTTCTCCGTTAAACCCTAATGCTCTTACCAAATAATCATCTTTTAATTGTGCTAATAATTCTTCACGTTTCATTCGTTTTCCCTCACTTATTTCGTTCGTAGATAATCCGCAACCCGTCAAGCGTCAAAAATGGATCGACGATTTTAATCGTTGCAGATTCCTCACTGATTAGTCGGGCGAGTCCACCTGTCGCAATGACAGTTGCCTCTCCCATTTCTTCTTTCATCCGATGGACGAGTCCATCGACTTGCGCGACGTAGCCGAAATACGTTCCGGACTGCATCGCATGTACGGTATTGCGGCCAATCGTTGACTGCGGTTTGGCAATTTCAATCCGCGGTAATTTAGCCGCCTTATTATAAAGTGCTTCTGTCGACACCATGACACCCGGTGAAATGATTCCACCGTAATAGCGTTTTTTTGCATCGATATAACAATAGGTCGTTGCCGTTCCAAAATCAACGATGATCAAAGGACCATCATATTTGACCGTCGCTGCGACGGCATTGACGATCCGGTCGGCTCCCACTTCTCTTGGATTGTCGACTTTCAGGTCAAGTCCTGTCTTGATTCCAGGCCCGATTACGAATGGGCGCCGGTTGAAATAACGGACGCACATGTTTTCAAGCGGAAACACGACAGGGGGTACGACAGATGATAACACGATTCCCTCAATATCTTCCACGTTTAACTCTGCATCTCGAAACAGGGCTTTCACCAACATCCCATATTCATCGGTCGTCCGCGTCCGGTCCGTCGCAATCCGCCAATGCTCGACAAGTGTTTGTTCGTCATATACTCCAAGTACGATATTCGTATTTCCTACATCGATTACTAAAATCATCTGATTCCCCACTTTTCTCTGACGATAACTGATTCTATACGTTGTGATTATACCACGCAGTTTAGGCATCACCTATCGAAGTGCGCACTGCGGCTTGGTACTTCCACAAAAAAAGGTCAGCACCCCGGTTGGGAATGCTGACCTCTCGCTCGAACGAATCATCCGTCTTATTCCTATCGTCACCCCGGTCGATTAGACCGGGAAGATAGAAAATCAGATTTGATCATCCCGACGTGGTTGACCTGATTTTTCCGTATCGACATTTTGTCCTTCGTCGATGACAGAGCCGCGTTGCGTTGGAGATTCTGTCGGTTGATCGATGACAGGTGTCGTCGATTCCGGCGTTTTCTCGTCTGCTTTCGGTTCTGTAATGGCCGCAGGCTCATGTTTTTTATATTCGCCTGTCTCTAAGAGATGGTGAATTTGTTTTTGATCCAGTGTTTCGACTTCAAGTAACGTCGTCGCAATCAAATCAAGCTGATCGCGTTTCTCCGTCAAGATCGTCTTCGCCTTTTGGTAACAACGGTTGATGATCGCTTGAATTTCCATGTCAATTTCATGGGCAATCGCATCTGAATAGTTCTGTTCGTTTTGGAAGTCACGTCCTAAGAAGACATTTCCACCTTGACCGGAACCAAACTGAAGCGGTCCGAGTTTTTCACTCATCCCAAACTCCATGACCATCTTACGGGCAAGTCCTGTCGCACGTTGGAAGTCATTGCTTGCGCCAGTGGAAGCTTCACCAAAGACGACATCTTCCGCGACACGACCACCAAGTAATCCGGTGATCTTGTCTTCAAGTTCCGGTTTCGTCATGAAGTAACGATCTTCTTTTGGAAGCATGATGACGTAACCGCCTGCATTACCACGAGGAACGATCGTTACCTTATGCACTTCATCCGCATCATCGAGTGTGACACCGATGATGGTATGACCCGCTTCGTGCCATGCCACAATTTTTTTCTCTTTCGGTGAAATGATCCGACTCTTCTTCGCAGGACCTGCGATGACGCGGTCGATCGCTTCTTCCAAATCAACGATTGAAATCTTATCACGGTCTGTACGGGCTGCGATAAGTGCCGCTTCGTTCAACAGGTTTTCAAGATCTGCACCTGAGAAACCTGGTGTACGTTGCGCGATGGCTTTCAAATCAACTGTCGTATCGAGTGGCTTGTTGCGTGCGTGTACTTTAAGAACTGCTTCACGTCCGACGACATCTGGACGCTCAACCGTGATTTGACGGTCAAAACGGCCTGGACGGAGTAAAGCGGGGTCCAAAATGTCCGCACGGTTAGTAGCTGCGATCATGATGATGCCTTCGTTTTCACTGAATCCATCCATCTCAACAAGAAGTTGGTTCAATGTTTGTTCGCGCTCATCGTGTCCGCCGCCAAGACCGGCGCCACGTTGGCGACCAACGGCATCGATTTCATCGATGAAGATGATACATGGTGCATTTTTCTTCGCGTTTTCAAACAAGTCACGGACACGTGATGCCCCGACCCCGACAAACATCTCAACGAAGTCAGAACCTGAAATCGAGAAGAACGGGACGCCGGCTTCGCCAGCTGCTGCACGGGCAAGCAATGTTTTACCTGTACCTGGAGGACCTACAAGGAGGACACCTTTAGGAATACGGGCACCTAGACGGGCAAACTTGCGTGGATCTTTCAAGAATTCAACAACCTCAACGAGTTCTTGTTTCTCCTCATCCGCTCCTGCCACGTCGTCAAACGTAATCTTTTTCTTTTCTGTATCATACAGGCGCGCCTTCGATTTACCGAAGTTCATGACACGGCCACCGCCGCCGCCACCTTGTGCTTGATTAATCAGGAAGAAGAATAGGATGAAGATGATGATGAATGGCACGATTGTCGTCAACAGCGCAATCCAACCACCGTTTGTTTCTGCTGCTTTGAAGTCCATCTTGACGTTTTGGCTACGCAATTGCGTATACAAATCCGTCAGTTCTGTATCAACAGCCGGTACGACCGTTTCATATGTCGTATCTTTTTCACGTAATTCACCTGTGACATTGTACGTCTGTCCCTCATACTGGAACGTCGCCGTCTTCACATCACCTTTTTCAACAGACTCGACAAACTGTGTGTAATTGATTTCTTTGCTTTTGTTCACTGGACTCTGCAAGTATTGCAGAAACAAGATCAAAGCTAGAAAAATGACCCCAAACACAAGGGTATTCTTCACTGCTCGGTTCATCGTAGGCCTCCTCTCCGCATCAACTGATTGATTTTCTTCAATCGATACGAATCCTAACGCGGCAAAGCGCGCTTTGTAATTGGTTTTATCTTATCATGTGACAGTCAAGATTAAAAATAATTAGCCGCCGTAGACTGCTGGTTTCAAGACACCAACATAAGGAAGGTTACGATATTTTTCTTCATAGTCAAGACCATAACCAACAACGAACTCATGTGGAATGACAAAACCGCTGTAATCCGCATGTAAATCGTTTTTACGACCACTTGGCTTATCCAGCAATGTTACGATTTTTACCGACTTCGCTTTCCGGTATTTAAACAGGTCCACGAGGTAGCCTAATGTTAATCCGCTGTCGATGATATCTTCGACAATCAGGATGTCACGACCTTCTACGGATGTGTTTAAATCCTTCTCAATCTTCACTTCACCTGTCGATGTCGTACCGCCGTGATACGTCGAGACATCCATGAAGTCCATTTCAAGATGCATGTCCATCTTTTTGACGAGATCTGACATGAACGGCATTGCGCCTTTCAGGACACAAACGAGGAGCGGGAAACGATCTCCGTAATCCGCTGTCAGTTCACCCGCGAGTTCACCGACTTTATGTTGGATCTCTTCTTCTGAAATCAGTACTTTTTCCATATCATTCATTAAGGTCATACTAGGTATTCCTCCTCCATTTTAAACACTACATTACCATTCTATCATTAAACACGATTCTGCGAGGAGTTCAAATGACCCGAATATTGCAATTCGATGTCCGATGACCGCCAGAACTTGCCCTGTCGCATCGACGACAACCGGAATTTCCGTCCGTAACCCCCGTGGAACCTTCGCATCCACAAGAATCCGGCTCACTTTTTTCGTACCGACCGCTAACCGGATCCGGTCACCGGGTAAGGGCTGTCGAATCGTCAGTGGAAAACGGATGGCTGAAAATGGAATACCGGTCGCCGAACGTGAGAACACAATCGTTTGTTCACCATAATGATAAGTGCCCAAATCAATTCCCACTTCCAATGCTTCCGGGAGCAGGTGCTTTCTCGGACAACGGACACATGTCACGTAGCCATATGTACGCTGTATCCTCCAGTTTCCATAATACACTTCGCCGGACGGCATATCTACTCGTAACAATGCCAAAAATTGATTGTATTCCTCGGAAGTAAAGTCACGGTCCGGTAATAAGGCACGCAGGACAAGCCGCTTGAAGTCTGAAGGGAGTGTTTGAATCGCTTCAAGAGGAAGCCCGCGGTCCGTCATCCGTTCTTTGACAAAGGACGTGACGTACGTGAAATGTTCCTGTTTTTGTTCATGACGAGATATCGCCGCCTGAACCGTTGCTTCTTCATAACCCGGGCGAAGTTCCGCAAGCCATGGCAGGATCCGGTGCCGCATCTGATTCCGGAGATATTTCGTTCCGGCATTCGTCTCGTCTTCATACCATGTCACGTAATGGGTTCTTGCATAGTCATACAGTTGTTGTTTGGAGTACGTCAACAACGGACGATGAATCTGTCCCGTCGCAAAAGAACGGATCCGGGGAATGCCGTCGACGCCTGCTTCCCCTCGGATCAACTGGATCAACAACG
Source organism: Exiguobacterium sp. Helios (assembly GCF_014524545.1). Lineage (NCBI taxonomy): Bacteria > Bacillati > Bacillota > Bacilli > Caryophanales > Exiguobacterium > Exiguobacterium sp. Helios. The sequence continues at coordinate 314,857 of NZ_CP053557.1, read as the reverse complement.
TCTCCAATTGATCGTCCCGGTGGTGTGCGAGCACAAGATGCCGCCGTCCGGTCTCAGCCATGACGTCTTGAAAAAAGGCATAACGCCTCGCCCGGCAAGCCGCCTGGCTCGGTGTTTGATCATCCCATGCGAGTCGTGTCATCCGAAAAGCCACTTGTCTCGCATCCGCCCAAGCGCGGACCGCTTCTGCTTCTTCGTCCGATTCTTCGCGCAGACCATGATGAACATGAACAATCATTAGATCATGATTCGCTTCATACAAAAGATGTGCCAGTACCATTGAATCACAGCCGCCGGAAACAGCAACCAACAACGGTTCCTTTGGAAGATTAATCTCGAATCCCATGCCTGGTCCCCCTTGATCCATAAATGACTTAAACGAAAAAAGCTACCTCTATATAATAGAGATAGCTTTTTTACAGAATGACCCGTACGGGAATCGAACCCGTGTTACCGCCGTGAAAGGGCGGTGTCTTAACCGCTTGACCAACGGGCCAAAAAAATATGGTAGCGGCGGAGGGAGTCGAACCCACGACCTCACGGGTATGAACCGTACGCTCTAGCCAGCTGAGCTACACCGCCATATTTTGAACGCGTGCGTCTTAAGCACATTTTCTATAATACGGTGGAGTCAAATAATTGTCAACGCTTTTCATAAAAATAATTTCAAAAAAATAAAAGATGGAATGAACAGCGTCATTCCATCTCTATTCTTATAAAGAACAGGTCAGCAAGTTATTGACGTTTAGCACCGCGTCCGCCACGTTTTGAATCGGTTTGTCGTTTCAATGTCGCAAGACGATCTTCACTATCTTTGAGGAAACTAGTCATCAACGTATCGAACGTTTGCTCTTTACGTGGAGCTGGTGCGCCACGGCCACCTTTGTTAAAGCCGCCACGGTTTCCACCGCCGCCGCTTCCACCACGCGGTCCTTTGTTATCGAACGGACGTGGTCCACGGTCTTGACCTGCCGGACGTGGTCCGCGATCAAATTGACGAGCTGGAGGACGAGGACGTTCGCCTTCTGGACGATCGACTGCTTTCTTAATTGAAAGACCAATCTTCCCGTCGTTCTCTACACTCAACACTTTAACCGTGATTTCTTGTCCGACTGTCAAGACATCATTGATATCTTTGACGTAAGAATCTGCTACTTCACTGATGTGAACAAGACCTGTCTTACCCGTCGGTAATTCTACGAACGCGCCGAAATTGGTGATGCCTGTAACTTTCCCTTGTACTTTGCTGCCTACTTCAATCGACATAAATTGTATTGCTCCTTTTTAGTTGATTCTTTCTTATTATACGAGTGATTCTACATTTTTTCAATCAATCGACAACCTTCGTTTAATCTTCCGGTGAAAAATAGAAAATCGTTTCGCCTTTTTTCGAGTACAGCAGTTCACTTCTCGCTAAGTTCGCAACATATTTCTTATCATTCAATCGTTCAATCTCTTCTTTCAGACGAACTGTTTCTTTTTCTGCTTTCGCCTGTTCTTGGTTCGCAACCTGAAACGACTGCTTCTGTTCAGCGATCAGTTGTTGTTTTTCGATATATGACCACCCCATCAGGGACAGGACAATAAGAAAAATCGACATACAGACTAAGAAGCGCCTCTTCAGACGTAAACGGTTTTCGATTGCATTTTGACTCAACTGTTTTTTCCGGTCATTAAGCGGTTTGATCTTGGGCGGTGTATCACGCCCTGATTCCAACGGTGCTGGCATATCATCCCTCCTTATCCGAGTGGTCATCTCTGACACTCTCTAGTATACTTCCTTTTTCAACCAAATTACATCGATTCTTCGGAATTCACTTTTTCTTCACGAATGATTTGATACATGTCTGATGCTTCTTCTTTTTTCGCATGCTCTTTAATACTGTCGATTTGAACGGTGACAATCTTATTTCCGAACCGGATTGTCATCTCGTCCCCCACCGAAACCGTACTGCTTGCTTTTGCGACAAGCCCGTTGATGGTGATCCGGCCTTGATCGGCAACTTCTTTTGCCAGTGTCCGGCGTTTGATTAAACGAGATACCTTTAAAAATTTATCGAGTCTCATGACTGTTCCTCCTGCTTTGATTGATTCCATAATGCATCTTGTTCGGCGAGCGACAAGTCTGTCAACGGGCGGTCCGTCAATTGTTCCATGCGTGTAAAACGACGGATGAATTTGTCATTGGTTTGCTGTAAAGCATCCTCTGCAGATAACTCCAGGTATTTGCCGACAAGTGCGAGTGAAAACAGGATATCACCGAATTCACCCAATCGTTCTTCTGCCGGAGCCTCTTTTAATTCTTGAATCTCTTCCCGGACTTTATCGAGCGCACCGGCAACCGTCTCCCATTCGAATCCGACTCGGGCGACTTTCTTCTGAATCTGTTCGGCACGCAACAAGGCAGGAGCTCCCTTCGTGACACCGTCCAACAGATACGTCCGTTCCGATTTTTCCTGCGCTTTAATTTCCTGCCAGTTCGTGACGACGTCCGCGGCCGAGTCGACTTTTACATCTCCAAAGACATGCGGATGCCTGCGAATTATCTTGTCGCTGACACTTCCGATGACGTCACGGACATCGAAATACCCTTCATCCAGACCGATTTGGGCATGTAGCATGACTTGCAACAACACATCGCCTAATTCTTCTATCATTAAGTTATCGTCCTGAAGGTCGATTGCTTCCAGTAATTCGTAGGATTCTTCGATTAAATGTTTTTTGAGCGATTCATGTGTCTGTTCTTGATCCCACGGACAACCGCCTTCTCCACGCAAGCGCGCGATGATTTGCTTGAGTGTCGTGAAATCACGATTCAAGATCGTTTGATCCGTGACAGGCGGTACATAAACCGTCGTCAAGTTACTGAGTGTCGTGATGTGATCCAGTTCATAGAGCGGAACCGTCTTGACATGTTGGCGACTCGTTCCCGCCGCCGTCACAAGCGTCACGTCATGTTCGTCAGGATAACGCTCCATCAACATGACCTTTAAATCACCTGCAACCAGTTGATCATAAACTTGTCCGATCAACAAATGCTGACGAATCTGCGCTTCATCGATATCAAACGCTGTCGCATCCAATAATTGAAAGCCTTCGATCGGATCAACACCGACCGCGGCAAACATCGGATCGAGGAAGCTTTGACCACCAATGATGTCGAGGTTCTCCGTCTGAGCGAGCAACTGTTGGACCGTACTCTCCGCGACAAGCGGATGACCCGGAACAGCATAGATGATCGGCTCCTTCTCGGACTGTTCAAGCAGCGTTGCAACAATCTCACGGTAGACGCCTTCAAACTGATCATGTTTTTCATAAATCGAATCAAACGATGTAAATTTCATTCCCTCTGCCATCAATTCCGAAACGACAGGATGATCCGCAGTCCGCAGATAAATCGGTTGTTTCGTTTCCTTTAGGCGTTTATAGATGCCGTACGGCAATTGTTCGAGTTCTCCGACTCCTAAGCCGACGACTGTAATCTGATGTGTCATATAATCCTCCTATGCTGATGCATTCGATATAGTTTTTCCCCGAACGGCAATACGGCCCATTCCCGTTCCGTCAAGACCCCCATCCGTAAGGCAAAGAGACAAAAGATACCGGCTCCACCCAGAACGAGTAGGGCAACCTCAAGTGTCGCTCCAACCCGGTTTTCCCAGCCCGACAGCCGGAAAAGTTGTTCGACGATGTATAAAAACAGGGCCATCGGAATGACCGCCTTCAAGAGACGAACATAAAAAGGACGTCCTGCCGTCACCCGACCGAACTTTCGATTGAGTAAAAGTAACTGAGCTGCTGCCATGACCGCAAAACCACCAAAAGTCGCCATTCCGGCACCGATCATGCCATATAAGGGAATTAAGTAGATATTGAGACCCAGCTTGATCAACAGACCTGCAACTACACCGACAAACGCATATTTTTCCGCATCGACGGATTGCAGACACGATACGATGATCATTGACAAGGAGGCGGTGAACGCCGTCGCAGCCAACCAGCTGAGTGCTGCTGTTCCGTTATCGTCCTGATACAAGGCAATATTCAACGGACGCATGACACCAACCAATCCGACGGTCGCTGCCGCCGCAATCAGTAACCCGGATCGTAAGAGCGTTTCAAGATGCAGTTTTGTTGCTGCATCATTCCGCTTCCGGTATTCCATCAACAACGTCGGAACACTGGCCAAACTGATGGATGTCGCGAACAAGATCGCAAACTGTAAGAGCGGATACCCTCGATCAAAAATTCCTTTTTCGACTTTCGTTTCCATCGAATTCCCGAGTAAATTGACGAACGTCAATCCATCAATCAATTGCATCAGTAACAAGGCCAAAGACGCGATACTGACTGCCAGACCACTCGTCAACAAGACCCGTCCGACACGGCGAATGTGTCGTTTCGAGATGACGGGACGACCAATCCTTCCTTTCGCAAAGCGTAACAGCAAGATCAGCGACGCGATGCTTCCACCGAGTGCCGTCATGTGCGCATTTGCTCCGACTTGATACGGATTCGCACCTATCTGAACCCCGTAATACGTCACAATCAACAATAAACAGACCCGAACGGCATTTTCCGTGATTTGTGAGAAAGCCGTCGGACGCATTTCAAGATCCGCCTGAAACATCCCGCGCAAAACAGCAATGACCGGCAACAGGTAGAAGGTAAAGGTAACGGCTCGAAGCGGTTGGACGAGCTGTTCGTCACCGAACAAGAATGCGACTTCAGGAGCGACCCACCAACCAATCGTTCCTAATATAATCGACATCGCAAGTAGGACAAAGAAAATCGACCACAATACTTCACGTTTCTCTTGCGGATGATGCAATGTTAACTTCGCAACGACGACCGGTAAGGCGTAAATACCAAGCGCCGCTGCAATCGCAAACACCGGATAGACAGTTTGGTAGACATATAACCCGAAGTCTCCCGCCATATTTTGATATGGAATCCGGTAAAAGAAACTCAACAGTTTTGAGACATAGCTCGAAATAGCAAGCAAAGCTGCCCCTTGCGCAATCGTCCTTCGTTGACTCATTGTACGATCCGGCGGTCAATCTCAGCCAGTAACCGTTCAGCCTGCTCTGTCATCTGTTGTAAGTTTTGTTTCCCGCGGTTGAGCGTCAGAACAAGTTTACCTTCTTCCTGCCCCATACCAAGACCACGTCCAATCGGAACCGTCCATTTGACAAAATCCGCTACATCCAGCGTTTGTGTCGTCTGTTCAGACAAGACGATTTCAATTTTCAGATCCGTTTGTTTGACCCGTTCGACCCGTGCCCGTTCGGCAAAGATTCTCATCCGAGTCAATTGGATCAACCGTGCGACTTCGGTCGGGAATTCTCCGAAACGTTCCAACATCTCTGTTTCCAGCGATTCGAGACTTTCCGGTGTATCGACATACTTCAAACGTTTGTAGAACTCGATTTTGAGTTCCGAATCTGCCATGTAGTGACTTGGAATATAGGCATCCAGACTGAACGTGAAATCCGGAACGAATTTCTGAACTTTTTTTCTACCTTTCATCCGTTCCTTCCGTTCTTCAACTGCTTCCGAAAGCATTTGTGAATACAGATCGAACCCTACAGAGTCGATGAAACCGGATTGTTGCGATCCGAGCAAGTTCCCGGCTCCGCGAATCGATAAATCACGCATCGCAATCTTAAAACCGCTCCCGAGTTCAGTAAATTCCTTGATCGCTTGCAGACGGCTTTCCGCAACTTCCGTCAATCGTTTTTGCGGACGGTATGTGAAGTAGGAATACGCGACACGGCTCGATCGGCCGACACGGCCGCGTAATTGATACAACTGCGACAGCCCCATCTGATCGGCATCGTTGACAATCAACGTATTGACGTTCGGAATATCGATGCCTGTTTCAATGATCGTCGTACTGACCAGGACGTCCGCATCGCCTTCGAAGAAGGCGATTAATTGGCTCTCCAGTTCTGTTTCCGTCATCCGACCATGGGCAGTGACGACACGCGCTTCCGGTACAAGAGCCCGGATTTCCTCTGCCTTGCGTTCAATCCCTTCGACGCGGTTATACAGGAAGAACGCTTGTCCGCCCCGTCCCAGTTCACGTTCGAGTGCTTCGCGCATGACGATTCCGTCATACTCCATGACATATGTCTGCACCGGATAACGGTTTTCCGGCGGTGTCTCGAGTACGGATAAATCACGAATTCCGATCATCGACATATGCAACGTCCGGGGAATCGGTGTCGCCGTCAATGTCAGGACATCGACATTTGTCTTCAACTGTTTCAGTCGTTCTTTATGTTTGACGCCAAAGCGTTGTTCTTCATCGATGATCAATAAGCCGACGTCCGCGAACTGGACATCTTTCGACAGGACACGATGGGTTCCGACGACGACATCAATCGTTCCTTCCTTCAATCCTTTTTTCGTCGCTTTCAGTTCTGCCGCTGAGCGGAAACGACTCATGACGGAGACGTTAATCGGCCACTCACTGAATCGTTCGAGCATCGTTTCATAATGCTGTTGGGCAAGCACCGTCGTCGGAACGAGTAAGGCGACCTGTTTTCCTGCCATGACAGCTTTAAAGGCTGCCCGGATGGCAACTTCCGTTTTCCCGTAACCGACATCGCCGCACAACAGCCGATCCATCGGGCGCGGACGTTCCATGTCTTTTTTGATTTCTTCGATCGACCGGAGTTGGTCAACGGTTTCTTCATAAGGGAATGACGCTTCAAAGGCCTGTGTACTGTCATCATCTTCCGGGAAGGCAAAGCCGACTGCTGCTTCGCGTGCCGCATAGAGCTTAATCAGTTCATCCGCGATATCCTCAACGGATTTTTGAACCTTCGCCTTGACCTTCTTCCACTCCATGCCGCCCAGTTTATAAATCTTCGGCTCTTTTCCTTCTGCCCCGACATACTTCTGAATCAAGTCAATCTGGTCGACCGGGACATACAGTGAATCCTCACCGGCATAAATCAAATGCAGGTAATCCTGGTGATTGCCGGCAACATCAATCGTTTTAATACCATGGTAACGACCGATTCCGTGATGAATGTGGACGACGTAATCGCCCGTCTTCAATTCCTGGTAACTTTTGATCCGTTCGGCGTTCGTCAGTTTCGTCGTTTGCTTCCGGCGCCGTGCCGGCTGTTTAAAGACTTCTTCTTCCGTAATGACGACGAGACGGGCATTGGTCATCTCGAATCCGCCGTGAATGCCACCGATTAAAATCGACGGATGACCGCGGCGAATCTCGTCTTCCGTCGTGTGCAGGGAAGCTTCGACTCCGTAATCCGATAACGTCTGTCGCATCCGTTCTGCCCGTTCCCGGTTACTTGCCAGGAAGACCATCCACATATCGGCCCGGCCGTAACGATCGACCTCCTGTTTCAACCGTTCCATCTGTCCGTGGAAAGGTGCTATCGGCTTGATGCTGAAATGAATCGCCGCACTTTCCGGCACACCGCTGCGGCGTGTCGGGAGCAACGATAAATACAGCAATTGGCGTTGCTTGAACACCTGCAGCATCGGAACCGATAACGTATAGTCACTGATGCTTTGTCCCCGTTCAATCAACGAAGCCATCCATTCCGCTTCTTCCGTATCCTGGACCTCGGCGGCTTCTTCAATCCGTGCCACCTCGTCGACAATCAAAACAGCATCTTTGATATCGTCGAGTAACGTCGTTTCATATAGAAGCGGTGCATATTTTGCAAGTTGCTTCGGACGATCACCGCTTTCGAGGACTTCGACGTCGTAAGCAATTCCTTCTTCCAGGGCAGCCAATACTTCCGTACTTTGGACCCGTTCCTTCGTTGCTTCATACAGACGGCGTAATTGTTCACCGGCCGATTTCAATCCGTCACGCGATGCAAAATGTTCCGTTGCCGGAGGTACCAGAGCTTCCGCGATGACACCAAGCGAACGTTGGGTTTCCGCATCAAACGTATAGATGGAATCGACTTCTTCGTCAAATAAATCAAGACGATACGGACGTTCGACGGTTAACGGGTATAAGTCGATGATGCTTCCTCGGACTGCGAACTCGCCCGGCGTCGTCACCGTTGCCGTCCGTTCGTATCCCGCGTCGACCAATTCCTGAATAAAGTCTGGGATCGACAGGACATCGCCAGGTTTGATTCGTTTCGTATGTCCTAAAAAGTCGGGCGCCGTCGGGACGTAACGTCTCAGTCCGACAAGCGGAATGATGAGGATTCCGTCATCCGTCGTCAGCAGACGGTGACGGGTTTCAATCCGCGTCGCGCGCAATTCCGGACTTGCACCGTATGACAGCTCCGCCGCAAGTGTTTCATCGACCGGATACAACATCACGTCCTGCTCGGGTATAAGTTCAATTAAATCATCATATAATTTTTGAGCCTGGAACATGTTGTGGGTCACGATGACGAACCGTTTTTTCGTCTCTTGGTAAATACCGGCGACGAATAACGCTTTTCCGCTGTTCATCAGCCCTGTGATCAGTTGGGCATTGACTCCGTCGCGGAACCGTTCCCGGACGGTTTTAATCTCCGGAATGCCGAGTAACAGATTTTGTAGTTGTTTCATACGTTCTTTCCCTCCTAGGACGACAGCAAAAACGCTTTGGTCACCCAAAGCGTTTTGTTCAGTTATAACGATTCATCAAAGCTAAAAACGGTGTATCGATAAAATCAGTTGCGATCTCGACGGAATCAGACAACACATGTTGCAACGTCGTCTGTTCCGACTTGGCGAACGGCATCAAGACCCAGTCGATGACTTGAATCGGTGCTGGCGGACGACCGACTCCAAGTTTCAATCGTTTGATGTCTTGTGTACCTAAATGTTGAATCAACGATTTGACTCCGTTGTGACCACCGGCACTTCCTTTTGAACGCAGGCGCATCTTTTCAAGCGGCAAATCAAGGTCATCATAAATGACAAGGACGTCCTCGACCGCAATTTTATAGAAATCGAGCAACGGACGGACAGCTTCTCCCGATAAATTCATATACGTCAATGGCTTAACGAGAACGACCCGTTCCCCTTTAATCATTCCCGTTCCGAAGACGGCTTTAAACTTCGACTCCGCTAATTTTATGCCATGTTCCTTGGCGAGGGCATCGATCGCTAAAAAACCGATATTGTGACGCGTATTCGCATATTTCGTGCCTGGATTTCCTAAACCGACGATACATTTCATATCGTCACCTCCTCTACTTATCTGCTTTTTTTGATTTATATCCCGTTGACGAAAAATGGAACGCACAAGGGTCCGATTTCTAAAAACCGGACCTTGGCGTTCATATCTGTTTGAAATCAGCTGAAGAGCGGGCTGATTGATTTTTGTTCGTGAACACGGATGATGGCTTCTGCCAACAAGCGTGCAACTGAGATTTGTTTGATTTTGCTTGCACATTCACGTTTCGTCAAATCGATTGTGTTCAAGACGACGAGTTCTTCGATTGCCGAGTTTTCAATCCGCTCCATCGCTGGACCTGAGAGAACCGGGTGCGTACAGCAGGCATACACTTGCTTCGCTCCGTTTTCGATCAAGGCGTTGGCAGCAAGCGTGATTGTACCCGCTGTATCAATGATATCGTCAATGATAATGGCAATCTTGCCATCGACTTGTCCGACGATGTTCATGACTTCTGCGACGTTCGGTTTCGGACGACGCTTATCGATGATTGCGATTGGTGCTTTTAATTGTTCCGCTAATTTACGTGCCCGTGTCACACCGCCATGGTCTGGAGAAACGATGACAAGTTCGTTCGGGTCGATGTTCTTCTTCTCGAAGTAAGAAGCAAGCAGGGGAACACCCATTAATTGATCTACTGGAATATCGAAGAATCCTTGGATTTGTGCAGCATGAAGATCCATCGTCACGACGCGTGTCGCACCGGCTACTTCAAGTAAGTTCGCTACAAGCTTCGCTGTGATCGGCTCACGTGAACGGGCTTTGCGGTCTTGACGTGCATATCCGTAATACGGAATAACGACGTTAATCGTCCGCGCAGAAGCACGTTTTAAAGCGTCAATCATGATGAGAAGCTCCATCAAGTTTTCGTTGACCGGTTGGCTTGTCGATTGAATGATGTAGATATCATCCCCACGGACGCTTTCTTCGATGTTCATTGAAATTTCGCCGTCACTGAAGTGTTTGACTGAACTTTCGCTGACAGGGATTCCGATGACTTTAGCGATTTCCTCTGCCAGTGGTTTGTTCGAGTTAAGTGCGAAAATACGAATTTCATGTTCTAAGACAGTAGACATGGTTAGGTGGCCTCCATTTGTTTGGGTTTAGACGAGTAGAGCGACAGATAATGAACGAATAAAATTAACGGTAATCTGGTTTAGTTATTTGACGTTCCCGTGCGATGGCAAGACCGTTTTCCGGAACATCATCCGTAACGGTTGATCCTGCTGCGACAAGCGCATTTTTACCGACCGTGACCGGTGCAATCAAATTGACATTACAACCGATGAACGCATCGTCTTCAATGACAGTTTGGAATTTATTTGTTCCATCATAATTCACTGTGATCGATCCGCAACCTAAGTTAACGTTCGTGCCGATTGTTGCATCACCGACGTAACTTAAGTGAGCAGATTTGCTGCCTTCACCAAAAGTGGATTTCTTCACTTCGACGAAGTTACCGATGCGCGTGTTCGCTCCGAGAACTGCCTGTTGGCGTAAGTGCGCAAATGGACCGACTTGTGCAGCTGCTCCAATTCGGCTGTCGGTTACGACTGATTGACGCACCACGGCTTGATCAGCCACTTCACTGTCACGGATATCCGAATTTGGTCCGATGATACATTCTGAGCCAATCGTCGTTTTACCAAGCAATTGTGTTCCCGGGTACAGGACCGTATCCGAACCAATCACGACATCCGGTCCGATATACGTAGACGCCGGATCGATGAACGTAACGCCTTGACGCATCCAATGTTCATTCGTCCGCTTCCGCATTGACGTTTCCGCCTGCGCCAGGGCAACCCGGTCATTGACACCAATCGTTTCTTCAAACGTCGCTGCCGCATAGGCCGCAATCGTTTCACCGTCTGCTTTTGCGATTTCGATGACATCCGGTAAGTAGTACTCACCTTGGACATTATCATTCTTAACTTCTTTTAAAGCAGCGAATAACATCTCATTGTCAAATACGTACGTTCCGGTATTGATTTCTTTAATGAGAAGTTCTTCTGCGTTCGCATCTTTGTGCTCGACGATTTTCGAGACGTTGCCGTCTTCCCCACGAACGATTCGTCCATACCCCGTCGCATCATCCGCATGCGCTGTTAAAACAGTTACTTTCGCGCCTGTTTCTGCATGATGTTGCAAGAGAGATTGTAACGTCTCACTTGTCAAAAGGGGAGTGTCTCCGCAGACGACAAGTGTCGAGCCTTTCTCCTGTCCAAGGACAGGTTCTGCCATTTGAACAGCATGACCCGTGCCAAGCTGCTCGCTTTGAAGTGCATATTCCACCGATGTGCCGAGCACTTCTTTAACAGACTCTGCACCGTGACCGACGATGACGACTTGACGCGTGACACCGAGTGTCGTCAATTGATCAACGACATGTTGTACCATAGGTTTCCCAGCTACTGGGTGAAGTACTTTATATAGCTTTGATTTCATCCGAGTGCCTTTACCCGCTGCTAGAATTACCGCGAAATGATTCATCCTTGTCGCTCCTCCATGTAAATTAGTGTTGATTTCGTTCTGAAATAGTCCACTCGTTCCCACTATAACGAAAATGGCGCAACGAATCAATGACAGGACAGACCGGAAATCAACAAAACACGCAAAAAAAGACAGGTTCTCCCATTGATGGAGACCTGTCAATCGCGTTAGGAAGGATCGGTTGCTTCGAGCGCCGTCAGTTCAAATTCTGACGCCTCACCGTTTTCTTCACGAATCGCGTATGCTTCTAGTACTGAATCTTCGACTTTTTTTCGCATTAATGCATTGATTGGATGGGCGACATCACGAAAGATGCCTTCCTGTGTCCGCTTGCTTGGCATCGCGACGAAAAGACCGCTGTTCCCTTCAATCACGCGTAAATCATGTACCACAAATTCGTGGTCAAGCGTAATCGAAGCCAGTGCTTTCATTCGACCCTCTGCTACGACGCGACGAATCTTGACGTCGGTGACATTCATTTTGTCCGCACCCCTTTTTATAACCGTTGTCACAACTCTTCGTTGTCTACTTCTACTTACGGCTTAAAACATTCAAAGGTTTAGCTTTTGCCAATCATTTCACGCATAATTTCCAAAAGTTTGATAATTACAGTATAGTTACAAAAAAATCGTGTGTCAAATTCAGGTATTTTCTACGTCTGTGAAATACTGGTCGACGTTTCCCCGTTTCACTTGAATCTGTCCAAGATCCACATCAACATCCGAAAGCTTCATCAGACTGACGTACTCACTGACCATCTTCTTCTCGGCACCCTCTGCTTCGATCAACACACCGACACCTGCTACGTTCGCTTCAAACTCACTCAGCAGACTCATCATCCCCCGGATCGTTCCGCCGGCTTTCATGAAATCGTCAATCAGCAGGACGTTCGCACCGCGCGGTAAACTGCGTCTCGCAAGAGCCATCGTCCGGATTGCTTTCGATGAGCCGGAAACATAGTTGATGCTGACGGTCGAACCTTCCGTCACCCGGCTGTCCGAGCGGACGATGACGAACGGTACACCCAACTGTTCGGCGACGGCATAAGCAAGCGGGATTCCTTTTGTCGCAATCGTCATGACGACGTCGACTTTTTTCTGGCTGAAGACAGAAGCAAACACTTGTCCCATCTGTTTCACCATCCGCGGATCTCCGAGCAAGTCCGTCAAATACAAGTAGCCCCCCGGTAACAGACGATCCGGTCGTGCGACACGTTCACATAACTCATCGATAAACGGCAACGCCTTTGCGCTGCTCCATGTAGGGATGAACATGACGCCTCCCGCGGCTCCCGGAACCGTAACGAGTCGTCCTGTTCCTTCATGCTCCAACATTTCGCTGACAATATCTAAATCTTCACTGATCGAAGATTTCGCAGAGCTGTACCGTTCTGCGAAGATCGTCAATGAGACCAGATGATGCGGATGATCCAGCAGGTAACGTGTCATGTCTACCAACCGACCACTTCTCCGAATTTTCATCTAAATCGTTCCACCTCTCCGTAATTCCGAATATTCAATAGTGAATATATCATTTTCATACGGAAACTATCAATGGTTTTCCCCTAAAAGACGAACGACGTAGACTTCATTACAAAATCCTCGTAATCCGTTATAGAGACGTTGAGCCCGGTTTTCATGTTCCGTCAAGGCAAAGACAGTCGGACCGCTACCGCTCATCAGGACACCTTCCGCCCCGCAACTCGTCATGAAAGCCTTGATTTGTTCGACCTCCGGATGCATCGGTAACGTCACTGATTCAAGGACATTGCCAAGGGCATCACAAATCGCCGTGAAATCTTGGTTCTTGACCGCATCAATCATCGCTTCGACATCCGGACGTTCCGCTGTTTCTAAATCCAGTGCTCCGTAAACATCGGCTGTTGAGACACCAATCGTCGGTTTCGCCAGTACGACCCAACAAGGCGGAGGGGATACTAGTTTCTCGAGCTTCTCTCCGCGTCCCGTTGCAATCGCGGTTCCGCCCATGACACAAAACGGGACATCCGATCCCACTTCTGCTCCGATTTCCGCCAACTGTTCAAGTGTCAAATCGAGCTTCCACAATTCGTTCAGCCCGCGCAACGTGGCTGCCGCGTCACTCGAGCCGCCCGCAAGACCTGCTGCGACCGGGATTTGTTTTTCTAAGTAGATTTCAACCCCGCTCTTGATGTCGAACCGTTCCTTTAAAACCGCTGCTGCTTTATACGCTAAGTTGCGTTCATCATTCGGCACATATGCATGTTGGGCATTCATCCGAATCTCGCCGGACGCTAGTTCCGTCAACTCGAGACGATCTGCCAAATCCACCGTCGTCATTACCATATGTACATCATGATAACCATCCGGACGTTTCGCCGTCGCATCCAATACTAAATTGATTTTCGCTGGAGCTTTTACAATAATCGTCATCCTGCCGTTCCTCCTCTAGTACGTTTCCTGTACGAATTGTATCAACCTTTGCACAAAAAAAGAAGCGAACATTTCTGTCCGCTTCGGAAGGTAAGTTTACGAATTCGCGAATTCGATTTGTACGGAGTCGGTTAACACGTCGGCGTAGCTATAAGAAACTCGCTCGACATTGTGGCGCTCTGCGTCTAGCTTGACTACAAACACCGATGGATACGTCTCAACGAGCGTTCCGATTCGGGTTACGACCTTTTTACGACCGCCGCTTGCTTTTAGCGTCAGTCTTTCACCTACATGTGTTTCAAATACATGTCTGATTTCGTTCAACGTCTTTGGCATACGCTTCACCTCACTAGTATTTATTATAGCATATGAACTAAATATTAGAAAGGGGAAATATTATATCCGTTCTTTTGTCTACCGTCAACGTTTTTTAATCGGCAAAAGTGCATCGGCCAGCTGTGCAAATTCCTGCAGGCTGAGCGTCTCGCCACGGCGGCGTGGATCAATACCCGCTTCATGTAAGGCCGCTTCGACCGCCTCTTTTTCCGCTTTACCGAAATGGCTGGATAAGTTATTCAAAATCGTTTTCCGGCGTTGAGCGAAACTGGCACGTGTCACTTCGAAGAAGAGTTTCTCATCCAGCGTCTTGACTGCCGGCTCCTTGCGAATATTTAAACGGATGACCGCTGAATCGACGTTCGGTGCCGGAATGAAGACGTGTTTCGGTACCGTGAAACAGACTTCTGCCTCCGCATAATACTGAATGGCGATCGACAATGAACCGTACGCCTTCGTTCCCGGTTTTGCCCCGATTCGTTCCGCCACTTCTTTTTGAATCATCATGATGAGTGTCCGGAACGGAGTACGGGCTTCTAAAATACGCATAATGATTGGTGTTGTCACGTAGTAAGGAAGGTTCGCCACGACGGCGAGATCCGTAATCCCTTGTTGCGTGAATTCTTCGTCAACGATCGTTTCAAGATCCAGTTCCAGTGCATCCCCATGAATGACTTTCACGTGGGGGTACGGAGCAAGTGAGTCTTCAAGAATCGGTAAGAGCCGTTGATCGATTTCGAGCGCCACAACTTTTTTCGCCTGTTTTGCTGATTGTTCCGTTAATGAGCCGATACCGGGACCAATCTCAAGCACACCGCTTTCCGGTGTCAGATTAGCGGCACCGACGATGTTTCCGAGTACATTTAAATCGATTAAAAAGTTTTGTCCCAAGGACTTTTTAAATGAAAATCCGTGTTTGGCCAAGATTTCCTTCGTCCGGTGCAATGTAGCGATGTCTTTCAATCCTGTTCCTCCTCTATCTGTTTCAAAGCGTCTTCCCATTCCTGTTTCGTGATTCGGATCGACGCGACACGTTTGACGAGTTGTTTGGCATTCGGTTCACCAATGGCAAGCACTTGTCCCAACCGTTTCCGACGTTTCGAGGCTGCCGGTCCCCCGATCAGATCGGCGGCGAGAATCATATCCCGTGTCACTTCGGCATCATGCTGCTCTTCTGTCTCATATACCGCACCAAGTGCCCGTTCGATTGCTTCCGGTGATGCATGTTCGACACCGATTTTCCCGCGTTTATCTTTTGCGTCTGCCCGTGGCAGGTAGGCTTGTTTACATCCCGGTACCCGTTCATTGATCCGTGCCCGAATCCGGTCACCCGGGAAGTCGGGATCGGTAAACACGATGACACCACGGCGTTCAAGCGCTTTGGCAATGCGTTGTAATGTCTGTTCGTTGACGGCCGAACCGTTTGTTTCAATTGTATCGACATCGAATACTTCCTGTAAGCGTGTCGTATCATCGCGTCCTTCAACGACGATGACTTCTTTTAAGCGTTTCCGCATCATATCTTCTCCACCTTTTTCAAACACTTCCGTAATTGTACCTGTTTCCGCAAAAAAAACAAGGAAGCGTCAAGTACCCGCTTCCGTCGTATCGTTCGGGATGACCCAGACTTGGATCGTCTTCCGGCCAAACTGTTTGGCGGTCGACTCCCCTTCAACGAGTACATCGATTTTATTGCCTTTGATGGCACCGCCTGTGTCGAGGGCGATCGCCAGTCCGACCCCTTCGACGTACACCTTGGTTCCGAGCGGAATGACTTTCGGATCAACGGCGATAATCGGCAGTCCTTGATACGTGATCGTATCCGTTACATCATAGCCGGTTGCTGTCAAAGCCCGTCCGTCATACAGCTGGCTGCCATTGGAAGCGGGATTATTCGTATAAGCTGTTGCTTCGACCATCAGCGTTTTCGCTTTGCTAAAATCCAAATCGGCTGCCGCTTTAGGCACTTCTGCTAACGGTACCGTCGCTTTTTCCGTATCAAACGCCGGTGTTGGTGTCGGTGTCGTCACGGCCTCAACCGGTTCGACCGGTTTTGTTCCGACCTTGACGACTTGTTTGACCGGTTCACTCGTAACTTCATTAGCAATCAGTTTCTTTTCCTTGCTTAAACCGTCCGCGAGGGTCAATTGATATTTTTGTGTCCGGATGCCCGGCCGGCCGGATTTCGTAACCAACTGTTCACCCGCCGGCAACGTGTCGTCTTCGATGGTCTCGACTTCAAATGGTAACAGCTGTTGTTCCGTCAGCACGGCACGACGCGTCGTATTGACCGTGACCAGCATATCCTTTGCGACGACTGTCTCTAGACCAGGCATGACCTTATCTTCCGTCTGGAGCTTAACCCCCTGCATCGACAGCAGTTCCCGCACCGTCGTTTGGTACGTATAGACTTCGCGGGCTTTTCCTTCGACAATCAGCTCGACCGGGAATGCCTCCCGGTACCGGACGGTCATTCCGCTTGTCAAAACGGCTTCTTTTGAAGGATACACGTCATCTGTCTCTAACATTTGACTGATTCCCTGTTCTTTTAACAGATCGTCGACGCGGCGGGCTTGCGTCCGGATCGTCCGCGCTTCACCATACCCCATGATTAGTGTAATTTCTTTGGCCGGTTGAATGACGATCAAATCGTTTTTCGGAAGATCAGCACTCAGTGCCGGTTCGATGACATCTTGTGGTCGAACTGAAATACCGGCTTCCTGCAAGACACCGAAAACGGATGTCTCAAGCGTCTCGACTTTTGTTTGTCGACCATCCACCATGATCGTGACATCACGCGGATGGTCCATCATTACATAAAGCAGGCTCGCAACCAACAATAGGGTACAGCCGATTGTCATATACGTAATCGATCGAATCATGGAAGGCGGAAGACGCGTTTCGCGTTCTCAGTCGTCGCCTGTTCGACATCAGCGTACATCATCCCGCGCAACTGTGCGATTTCTTCCGCAACGAATCGGACATACGCCGGTTCATTTCGTTTTCCGCGATATGGCGTTGGTGTCAGATACGGACAGTCGGTCTCGACCAATAACCGGTCAAGCGGCACTTCTTGTGCGACGCGTTTAGGCATCTTCGCATTTTTGAACGTCACCGGTCCTCCGAGGGAAATGTAGAAATTCATTGCCAGGCAACGTGGTAACAGTTCTGCACTCATGCTATAGCTGTGTAAAATGCCACCGACTTCTTTTGCGTTTTCTTCTTCCAAGATGCGGAGCGTATCTTCTGTCGCCTCCCGGTTATGGATGACGATCGGTTTATTTTTTTGTTTCGCCAAGCGAATCTGCTTTCGAAACGCTGCGTCCTGAATATCCTTCGGAGAAGTATCCCAGTGGTAATCCAGTCCGATTTCTCCAAGGGCAACGACTTTCGGATGGTCCATTAAACGTTCCACCTTTTCATAGGCAGCATCGTCGAAATCAATCGAATCGACCGGATGCCATCCGATGACGGCGTAGAGATCATCATACTGTTCAACGAGTTCCATTGCCCGGTCAATCGTCTTATGATCAAAACCAACGACGATCATCGGAGATACACCGTTTGCGCGTGCCCGCTCAATCGTCTCATCGACATCTCCGTCAAACTGATCCGAGTTTAAATGTGTGTGTGTGTCAATCAACATACTATTCGACTCCTTCTTTCAAAAAAATGCCTGTGACATCGAGTCCACAGGCATCTGGATTATTTTACGCTTGCCCCGTTCGCCATCGTTGATGGTACGGTAGCTAATTCAAGTTTACCTGATTTCTCGGCAGCGAGCACCATTCCTTGCGACAATTCTCCCCGTAATGTGACCGGTTTTAAATTGGCGACGACGATGACTTTCCGACCGACTAAATCTTCCGGCTCATACCATTCAGCGATTCCTGAAACGATTTGTCGTGTTTCTTTCCCCATGTCGACCGTCAGCTTCAGCAATTTTTTTGCTTTTTTGATTTTTTCAGCTGTAACGACTTCTCCGACGCGTAACTCGATTTGGTCAAACACATCAATCGTCGTTTCCGGACGAACATCCGTGTCTGCCTCTTCGACTTCCGTCTCTTCTTCGACGCGCGCAGCAGAAGCTTGTTTCATCATCTCAACGATGGCTTCGACCTCTTCTTTCATATCGCGACGCGGGAAGATTGGTTCTGCCGTACCGACCTTCGTCCCCTCTTCAACAGTTGCGAACTGTTCAAGTGCTGCCCAGTCCATCGGTTGTCCTTCAAGACCGAGTTGACGGAAGATTTCTTTTGGCGAACGTGTCATAAACGGTTGTAACATGATTGCGACGTGGCGCAACGCACCAACCAGGTGGACCATCGATGAAGCGAGTTCTTTTGTTTTCGTTTCATCTTTTGCGAGTACCCACGGTTGTGTCTCATCGATGTATTTATTGGCACGGCTGATCAATTGCCAAATGTGCGATAAAGCAACCGAGAACTCCATGTGTTCCATCGAAGCTTCGACCTTCTCGACCGTTTCTTTGGCCAGTGTCGACAACGTTTCGTCAAACGGTGTCACGTTTCCGGCATACGTCGGAATGACGCCGTCGAAATACTTCGTGATCATCGCAATCGTCCGGTTGAGTAAGTTCCCTAGGTCATTCGCTAAATCAAAGTTCATCCGTTCGACGAATGCTTCCGGTGTGAACATCCCGTCTGAACCGAACGGTACTTCCCGAAGCAGGTAATAACGTAACGCATCGAGTCCGTACCGATCAATCATCGGAACCGGATCAACGACATTTCCTTTTGATTTCGACATCTTGCCGTCTTTCATCAACAACCAACCATGTGCAAACACTTGTTTTGGAAGTGGTAAGTCGAGTGCCATCAAGAGAGCAGGCCAGACGATTGTGTGGAAACGAACGATTTCTTTTCCGACGAGGTGGACATCAGCCGGCCAGTACTTATCAAAGTTTCCTTGGTCGTCTGTTCCGTATCCAAGTGACGAGATGTAGTTCGTTAACGCATCAACCCATACGTACACGACGTGTTTCGGATTGGACGGGACTTTGACACCCCAATCGAATGTCGTCCGGGAAACAGCAAGATCTTGTAAACCCGGTTTGATGAAGTTATTAATCATCTCATGTTTCCGTGATTCCGGTAAAATGAACGATGGATTTGCTTCATAATACTCTACTAAACGATCCGCATATTGACTGATCCGGAAGAAGTAACACTCTTCCCGGACAAGTTCGACCGGATGACCGCTGTCCGGACTTTTACCGTCGACGAGCTGTGATTCCGTATAATACGTCTCATCCGGAACAGAATACCAGCCTTCGTATTCTCCAAGATAAATATCACCTTTTTCGAGTAATGTCTCGAAAACGCGTTCAACGACTTCTTTATGACGTGATTCTGTCGTCCGGATATAATCATCATAGGAAATATCAAGACGGTCCCATAAGACTTTGATTTGTTCAACGACACCATCGACGAACTCCTGCTCGGAAACGCCGGCTTCCTTCGCTTTTTCTTGAATTTTTTGTCCGTGCTCATCCGTTCCGGTTAAGTAACGGACATCAAATCCCTGAAGTCGTTTGTAACGCGCCATCGCGTCCCCTGCGACTGTCGTATAGGCGTGACCGATATGTAGCTTAGCGCTAGGATAGTAAATCGGTGTAGTGATATAAAATGTTTTTGCCATGATATTCCTCCGTTCTGTATTTCATTTCATTATTATACGCTGTTCTGCCGTCTGTGTCGAAACTCGTTTTTTGTCGAATCCAAACATTTTTTGACATCAGACATCGAATACCAAAAAAACACACTAAATAGTTTCATTTCCTTTAAAAAGGGAAAATCTATTAGTAAATCGTTTCATTTGTGGCTTTTTTGAGAAAAAAATGACATTTTGATTTCAAGCTATTCAGATTGGTTGACTACTTTTGGAAAGTTTAGTATTCTACATTCTATAGAAGTGATGTCGAATTTTGACGATTTTCCAAAAATAAAGAGAACCTAGACATCAGAGGAGGAACAACAAAATGAAATCAACAGGTATTGTACGTAAAGTAGATGAACTCGGACGGGTCGTTATTCCAATCGAACTTCGTCGTACTCTTCAAATTGCAGAGAAGGATGCTCTTGAGATTTATGTCGACAACGAGCAAATCATCCTTAAAAAATACAAACCAAACATGACTTGCCAAGTAACAGGCGAAGTATCAGACGATAACTTCAAATTAGCAGATGGTAAATTGATTCTCTCTCCAGATGGCGCACAACGTGTCCTCGTTGAGTTAAAAGATTTCCTCGACCGTCATTACGCTGGAAACGAATAAGTAAAAAGAAGCGATTCCAAATGGAGTCGCTTCTTTTTTTAGGATTCATGATAACGCAAATACAATTCCTGACGATCGAGTCCCCGTTCCTTCGCCACACGTTTTAAGGCAGCATTCGGCTTTTCACCTTGTTCGATATACCGCTCAATTTGTTGCAACGGATCCGCTTCCTGTTCCTCTTCCGCCGGCCGCTCCTCCGTCGAACCTTCGACGATGACAACGAACTCTCCCCGGACTTCTTCTCCGGCCCATTCAAGAGCTTCTGTCACAGAACCCCGTATATACTCTTCATACCGTTTTGTCAGTTCGCGGGCTAACGTCAGTTGACGATCCCCAAGTACATCCCGTAAGGCGCCTAACATCTCTTTAAGGCGATGCGGTGCTTCGTAGAAGATGAGGCTGCCTTTTTCATAACGGACGGTCTCAAGCGCCTCACGACGCTCTTTTTTCTTACGCGGTAAAAAACCATAGTATAAAAATCGTTCTGTCGCAAGACCTGAGGCGACGAGTGCCGTTAACGCGGCATTAGCTCCCGGTAAGACGACGACCGGAATGTCCTCGGCAATCGCTTCCCGAATCAAATCACTGCCCGGATCTGAGATTCCCGGCATCCCGGCATCCGATACCAGAGCAACCTGTTTTCCCGCATGCAGGTCGCCCAACAGCCGTGCCCCGCTGACCTGTTTGTTATGTTCATGATAGCTGACGAGTTTCGTATCGATTTTAAAATGATTAAATAATTTCATCGTTTGCCGTGTATCCTCAGCCGCGACGAGATCGGACTCTTGTAAGATACGAACCGCGCGATAAGTCATGTCTTCGAGATTACCGATTGGTGTCGGTACGATGTACAAACCGGTTGTTTGTCCTTTAAAACTACTGGTTGCTTTCATGAGATGACCTCCCTCCTTGAATAAGTCGTTCTTTTTTAAGACGTGTCAATTGTTTAATGGCATACTCACGCTTTAAGGCTTCCGACTTTGTCGAAAATGTTTCTGTATATTCGAGTACGACCGGCAACCGGGCCCGGGTATACTTTGCACCTTGTCCATTGTTGTGTGTCGCAATCCGCTTTTCGACATCAACTGCATATCCTGTGTAGAGACTGCCGTCCCGGCAACGGACGATGTAGATGGCATGTTCAGACATCAAACTGAGTCCGCATCTGCAATGTGTACGTATCGTCCGGTTCGTATACGATGAAGGGAGGCAATACTTTCAGACCCGGTTTGGCATCTTTGATCCCTTCAATCAACAGCATGTTGGCTTCTTTTCCTTCTTTTGGGTAAACGAGTTGCATCCGCTTCGGTTCAAGCCGGTACTGACGCATCAAGGTGACGATATCGAGAAGACGCTCCGGTCGATGGACGAATGCTGTTTTTCCGCCTTGTTTCAAAAGATCTGCCGCTGACCGGATACAATCTTCAAGTGTACATAATACTTCATGCCGGGCGATTGTATAATGTTCACTTATGTTCCGGTTCGATGACTCATTTGCCAGGAAGTAAGGGGGATTACACGTGACGGCATCATACAGACCATACCCCAGTCGTTTCCCGGCTTCCTTGACGTCACCTTCGATCATCTGCAGTTGGTCCTGTTTTTCATTCAGTTGAATACTGCGCTCGGCCATATCGACAAGACGGGGTTGAATTTCAAGCCCTGTGATCATCCCTTTCGTCCGATAAGACAAAAATAATGGAATCGCTCCATTACCGGCACATAAATCGACCAACTTCCCTTGTTGGATCGGTACCCAGGCGAACTGCGCCAGTAAGGCGGCATCCAAGGAGTAGGAAAATACGGTGGGGCTTTGAATGATTCGTCCTTCTTTTCCAAGCAGATGATCCAGTCGCTCATCTGATAATAGTTCAGGCATATCGTTCTTCCTTTCTGAAAAAAAGACTGACTCCTAGGAAGTCAGCCTCTCAATGTTTCGTTAACATGGACAAGCAGAACAGACAATCTCCGTCTTTACGGACTTGACCATAATGCAGGTTACAAATATGGAATCCTTCTTGATATAGTCGTCCTAGATTATCATAGCCAGCACCTGTACCGGCTTCCGCCTGCGCTTCTTCTGTAATCGGTTGTTGCTCATCGCGCTCTACCTTCTCACGGAGGTGATGATTCTCAAGATACAGATGTTGATTCTCCTCCATCATGTAAGCAAGCTGATCTTTCAAAACGCTCAGATGCTCAGTCAGCAAGTGAATCTGTTGCTCGATCGCATCAACACGCGTAATGATTTCTTTTTTATCGACTCTCTCCACGCGTATGCACCCCGTCATTCTTTTGGTCGTTTTTGTTTTACGGCACCGACAGACAGTAGTTCCTCCATCGAGTATGTCAGAACCCGCGAACGGTCTTTCAACTCAATTTGGACGATTTGATCGAGAATGTTCAGACCCACCACGCGTCCTTCACCTTCCGGAACAGTCAATCGTTTTCCGTAATCCGGTAAATCCCGTCGCATTTCTTCGTATGTGTCATTTTCATATTTTAAACAACACATCAAACGACCGCAGACACCAGAAATCTTCGTCGGATTCAAGGACAGATTTTGATCTTTCGCCATCTTGATTGAGACCGGTTCAAATTCACCTAAAAACGAAGAGCAACAAAGAACACGACCACACGGACCGATTCCCCCGAGTAACTTCGCTTCATCACGAACACCGATTTGTCGTAACTCAATGCGTGTCCGGAAAACAGCTGCCAAATCTTTGACGAGTTCCCGGAAATCGACACGACCTTCTGCCGTGAAGTAGAAAATGACTTTATTGCGATCAAATGTATATTCGACATCGACTAATTTCATATCGAGTTTGTGCTCACGAATTTTTTCCACACAAACAGCATGCGCATCAAGCGCTGCCATTTTATTTTCACGGACGATCATCGCATCTTTATCATCTGCGACCCGAAGAATGGATTTTAGTGGCAAGACCACATCTTCTTCGTCCATTTGTTTATCGGCAATGACCACTTCGCCATATTCAATGCCCCGTACTGTTTCAACGATGACGGACTGTCCTCGTGATAATGACTCTTGTCCAGGTGCAAAATAATAAATTTTGCCCGCTTCTTTAAAGCGAACGCCTACTACTTCTAGCATATCGCTCTACCCCTTCTGTAAGTCAAACATGAGACGCTCAACTGTTAATTGAGGATTAACATTTGCTTCGATCCGCTTAACGGCTGCGAGTACTGCCTGCAACCACCGCGTGATCGTCGTCTGACTTTTTCCACCCATTTGTTCCAGTAATGGCCGGCTGTTTGCATATGTGATCGTTTCCCATGACGGATTCAATTTGAGATGAAGAACATCTTCAAAGAAACAGGTCACGAGTTCCAGACCAATTCGTGCATCTTGCCGATTTTTAAATTGACTCATCCATTTTTCCTGGACAAACAACGGTAAATCCGCCGGACGATTCGCTAATTCCTCCATCAATTGTACCACTGACACTCGCGCATTTACAAACCAGTCTTCGACTAATGCCTGTTCCGCATCCTCTATTTTCGGATAGACCCGGGCAGCCAGTTGCGTTAATTCGTTATCCCGTCCCGTTTTTTCGGATAAGACTTGTCCGATTAACAAACGATCTGCCGGACGAAAACTTAATAATTGCCCCCGTGAACGAATCGTCGGCAACAATAACTGCGGCTGATTCGTAATTAAAATCGCTACTTTTCCGGCACCCGGCTCTTCAAAGAACTTCAACAGACTGTTGGCTGCCTGGGGTGTCATTTTATGCGACTGTGTCACGACATAGATTTGCCGGTCGCCTTCAAGACCCCGTAACGATAGATCATGCATCAACTGCTGAATCTGTTCTTTCTTAATGGTGGCTCCGTCCGGTTCGATTTGATAGTAGTCGACCAGGTTGCCGCTGTCCATACGGCGGCAACTCCGGCAAGTTTGACATGGTTCAATTTGATTCCGCCGTTCACAAAACAGGCTCTTGGCGAACAACTGAGCCGCCTCTAAAAGAAGCGGCTCATAGTCCCCCGTAAAGATATAAGCGTGGTTAATACGATTCGTCTGTAACGAGTTACGCAAAATCGTCGCGATGACCGATTGAGTTTGTTCTAGTTCATGAAATGTCTGCATTAGAATTGATAAAACCCTTCGATTGGTAAGACGAATACTGTCGCCCCGCCTACCTGTACTTCGACTGGGTATGGGATGTATGAATCGGCATGACCGCCCATCGGTGAAATAGGTGAGACCATTTGTTCCCGGCTTGAACAATTCTTTTTAATCAAACGCATTAAATCATCCAATCGTTCGCTTTGGACACCAATCATGAACGTCGTATTTCCTTCTTTGAGAAAACCGCCTGTCGTCGCAAGTTTCGTTGCCCGAAAATCGTGTTCGACCAATGCTTCTGCTAAACGTAGGCTATCTTTATCTTGAACAATCGTAATGACCATTTTCATGATAATCTCTCCCTTTTTTTTAAATACGCCAGAGCATCCTGACATAATGTCGTTTGTAATGCTTCAATCGATTGAGTTGCATCAACCAGCTGAATTCGTTCTGGTTCCTGTTCCGCTAACGTCAGGAACCCTCCATACACCCGTTGGCGGAATGCGTCATCACGTTGTTCGATTCGATCCAGTGTCCCACGGTCCATCATCCGTTGCTTTGAATCTGCGACTGACAAGTTGAACAGATACGTGCGATCCGGTGTGAGATGGTTGGTGGCCTGTTGATTAATGGAACGAACCTGTTCAATCGAATATCCGAGTCCATATCCTTGATACGCAATCGATGCATCGATGAATCGATCGCATAAAACGACTTTTCCGGCAGCAAGAGCGGGGCGAATCAGTTCATTGACATGTTGTGCCCGAGACGCCGCATACAGGAGAATTTCCGTCATCTCATCCATCTCTTGAAAGTCGGGATTTAAGATCAGTGATCGAATCTCATTTCCGATTCGTGTACCACCGGGCTCACGTGTCATCACGATATCATATCCTTCAGCCGTTAAACGATCTGCAAGTAACTGCAACTGGGTCGTTTTCCCGGCACCATCTGGTCCTTCGACCGTAATAAATGTTCCTGTCATTCTATAATTCCTTCCTGTATCACACGCAATTTCCCCTGTTGGAGAAACTCACCGCCTTGCAGATGAATCGATGTGTTTGTATAGTATTCAATCATTTTAATATGTTCTGCTATAATCCGTTCTCCCCGCAATAGTAAAGGTATACCAGGTGGATAGGGGATGATGGTTTCAAGTGAAACCAATCCGACTGCTTTTTCAAAAGTCTGCTCGACTGCCTGGGCGTATTCCAATTGATCAAGTGGATAACTCAGGGACGATACCTTTATTTTACCCATAATCGGTTGTTCCATATACCTTTTATCTGGAATTCCTTCTGCTTTCAGGAACTCGACGGTTAATTGTATCTGATGGATCCAGGCATCCCGTTCAAATGGTTCGATGATTCGTAACGGTAAAATGCACACGACGTGTGCTCCAAGAGCAAATTCAGCATCAAGTCCTTGATCTGCTAGTGCCTCCAACAACTGACTTCCGGAATACGGTTCACAGGAAAGCACCATCCGCGACCAATCATCAAACGTAAATGCCGCCATACCTGTCCATTGATTAATTTGCTGATGAAGGAATTCATGACTAGTCCGAACAGATTTCATGTATGAAACCGTCCAACGTTCGCGATAATCACGGGCAAAGTCCAGTGAAGCCATCAACAGATAAGACGGACTAGATGTTTGAAATGCCTGAAGGGCCCGCATCAATCGTCTTCGTTCATCCTCCGTAAATCGTTCATGAATCCACGCCCCCATTGTCAGAGCAGGTAATGTCTTATGTGCTGATTGAACCACGGCGGTTGCACCAAGTTCAAATGCCGAACGGACACCAAACGCTTCACCGAAATGAGCGCCATGGGCTTCATCAATCAGTAACGGTATATTGGATGATTTTGTGATCCGAACCAACTCTTCGATTCGAGCAGTTTCACCATAATAAGTCGGTGATGTTAAAAATACGGCTGTACCTCCAGGAAAAACAGTTAAGGACTCCTTTAATGTTTCACGTGAAACATTCCCACTGATACCCGTTACCGGATCCCTTTCTGGTTCGAGTAAAATTGGTGATAAGCCCAACCATTCCATCGCATTAAAGACCGATTTATGTGAATTACGCTGAACATATATCCGGTCTCCCCTTTGTGAGACAGCAGCCAACATCGCCCAATTCCCGACCGTCGATCCGTTGATCAAAAAATGACTATCTGATGCCCCATAAATTCGGCGCAATAAAAGCTTGGCTTCATAAATGGCTTCTTCCGGATGATGAAAATCATCCAGACCACGCAACTCCGTTTTATCCCATTCAAAAAAAGAAGGTAATCCCTCAACTAATGTTCCATTCTTATGCCCCGGAACATGCCAGGAAGTAGCTTTTCTCTCTACATGAGCACCAAGTGCTTCAATAATTGGCATACGACCTTCCATATTTTACAGTCCTTTCTTAATCCAAACTACAAAAAGACCGACCTGCAAAATGCAGATCGGTCCTTCACTTGCCTGGCAACGTCCTATCCTCACAGGGGGAAGCCCCCAACTACTTTCGGCGTTCAAGTGCTTAACTTCCGTGTTCGGCATGGGAACGGGTGTGACCACTTGGCTATCGTCACCAGACGACGGGCTCGCGCCCTCAAAACTGAAGTCATCAACAAGATCATCTGCTAGAACAAGGCCTCGACCGATTAGTATCACTCAGCTCCGCATGTCGCCATGCTTCCACCCGTGACCTATCTACCTCATCGTCTCTGAGGGGTCTTTCTTGATTACTCAAAGGGAAATCTCATCTTGGAGGGGGCTTCATGCTTAGATGCTTTCAGCATTTATCCCGTCCGCACGTAGCTACCCAGCGATGCTCCTGGCGGAACAACTGGTACACCAGCGGTGCGTCCATCCCGGTCCTCTCGTACTAAGGACAGCTCTCCTCAAATTTCCTGCGCCCACGACGGATAGGGACCGAACTGTCTCACGACGTTCTGAACCCAGCTCGCGTACCGCTTTAATGGGCGAACAGCCCAACCCTTGGGACCTACTCCAGCCCCAGGATGCGATGAGCCGACATCGAGGTGCCAAACCTCCCCGTCGATGTGGACTCTTGGGGGAGATCAGCCTGTTATCCCCAGGGTAGCTTTTATCCGTTGAGCGATGGCCCTTCCATGCGGAACCACCGGATCACTAAGCCCGACTTTCGTCCCTGCTCGACTTGTAGGTCTCGCAGTCAAGCTCCCTTCTGCCTTTGCGCTCTACGAATGATTTCCAACCATTCTGAGGGAACCTTTGGGCGCCTCCGTTACTGTTTAGGAGGCGACCGCCCCAGTCAAACTACCCGCCTGACACGGTCCTCCAGCCGGATGACGGCTGCGAGTTAGAGACTCTATGCATGAAGGGCGGTATCCCAAGGGTGACTCCTCCGAAGCTGGCGCTCCGGTCTCGACGTCTCCCGCCTATCCTGTACATCATGCACAAAGCCTCAATATCAGGCTGTAGTAAAGCTCCATGGGGTCTTTCCGTCCTGTCGCGGGTAACCTGCATCTTCACAGGTACTATGATTTCACCGGGTCTCTCGTTGAGACAGTGCCCAAATCGTTACGCCTTTCGTGCGGGTCGGAACTTACCCGACAAGGAATTTCGCTACCTTAGGACCGTTATAGTTACGGCCGCCGTTTACTGGGGCTTCGGTTCAAAGCTTCGCTTGCGCTAACCCATCCCCTTAACCTTCCAGCACCGGGCAGGCGTCAGCCCCTATACGTCATCTTGCGATTTAGCAGAGACCTGTGTTTTTGCTAAACAGTCGTTTGGGCCTATTCACTGCGGCTCTACTCATGTAGAGCGTCCCTTCTCCCGAAGTTACGGGACCATTTTGCCGAGTTCCTTAACGAGAGTTATCCCGCGCGTCTTAGAATTCTCATCCCGCCTACCTGTGTCGGTTTACGGTACTGGCACCTTCCACCTCACTAGAGGCTTTTCTTGGCAGTGTGAAATCGTGACCTTCGTCCCTACGGGACTCCGCATCGTTCCTCGACTTTGGTGCCTGACGGATTTGCCAATCAGACGGTCTCGAAACTTACACATGCACTTCCATCCGCATGCGTCACTATCCTCCTGCGTCCCCCCATTGTTCAAACGGTGGATCGGTGGTACAGGAATATCAACCTGTTATCCATCGCCTACGCCTTTCGGCCTCGGCTTAGGTCCAGACTAACCCTGAGCGGACGAGCCTTCCTCAGGAAACCTTGGGCTTTCGACGGAGGGGATTCTCACCCCTCTTTTCGCTACTCACACCGGCATTCTCACTTCCAAACGCTCCACTGCTCCTTACGGTACAGCTTCACAGCGGTTTGGAACGCTCCCCTACCATTCCTTACGGAATCCGCAGCTTCGGTGGTATGTTTAGCCCCGTTACATTTTCGGCGCGGCGCCACTCGACTAGTGAGCTATTACGCACTCTTTGAATGGTGGCTGCTTCTAAGCCAACATCCTAGCTGTCTAGGCAGCGCCACATCCTTTTCCACTTAACATACACTTTGGGACCTTAGCTGGCGGTCTGGGCTGTTTCCCTCTTGACTACGGATCTTATCACTCGCAGTCTGACTCCCGAGTATAAGTTGCCGGCATTCGGAGTTTAACTGAATTCGGTAACCCTGTGGGGGCCCCTAGTCCAATCAGTGCTCTACCTCCGGAACTCTCAACCTCGAGGCTAGCCCTAAAGCTATTTCGGGGAGAACCAGCTATCTCCAGGTTCGATTGGCATTTCACCGCTACCCACACCTCATCCCCGCACTTTTCAACGTGCGTGGGTTCGGACCTCCAGTCAGTGTTACCTGACCTTCATCCTGGACATGGGTAGATCACCTGGTTTCGGGTCTACGACAACGCACTATGGCGCCCTATTCAGACTCGCTTTCGCTACGGCTCCGCCTCATCAGCTTAACCTCGCGCGCTATCGTAACTCGCCGGTTCATTCTACAAAAGGCACGCCATCACCCATTAACGGGCTCTGACTACTTGTAGGCATACGGTTTCAGGATCTATTTCACTCCCCTTCCGGGGTGCTTTTCACCTTTCCCTCACGGTACTGGTTCACTATC